>WFMX01000173.1 GCA_015488875.1 Campylobacterota bacterium
ATATTTATTGCTACTTTTGCAATGCCGAAGATAGAAGATAAGATAGCCAAACTTGAGGAGCAAAATGTCAAAGACCTGCTAAACAAGATAGTCATTCTTAGTAGAAATGTTCACTATGATTTGGAGCATTATAAAAAGACTGTATATGGATACAAGAGGGAAAATTTGAAGGGCTTGACAGATGTAGCATCTAATATACTCTACCACTGCTACACTCTATCTACAGATGGAAACCTCAGCACAGATGATGCAAAAAGAATTGCATATGATAAAATAAGCGGATTATCATATGGGAAAGGTGGATACTTCTTCATCGTGGATGATAACTATACTATGCTTTCATATCCTGATGAAAATATGGTAGATAAAAATATTTTGCACTTTAGAGATGATAACGGTAAGCTATTTGTAAGGGATATGGTAAATAAAAGTAGAGACAACAAGCATGCTTTCGTAAAGTACTCTTGGCATAGCGAAGATGATAAAAAATTCAATAAACTTACATATATTAGAGAGTTTAAAAACTGGGGCATACATATCGGCACAGGTGTATCTATAGAGGATATAGAGCTTGAAGTCAAAAATAGAAAAGCAGAACTCAATAAACATTTGACAGATATCATCAAACATACAAAGATATGTGACTCTGGCTACATATATATATTTGATAAAAATGGAACTATGCTGGTGCATCCAAATAGTAATCTAGTGGGTGTCAATATCATGACAATGGTAAATCCGTCGACGGGAAAGATGCTCTATGATGATCTGGTCTATGCGTCTAAGCATAGTGGAAAATTGAGATATATATGGGATAAGCCAAACGATAGAGGAAACTATATATACAAAAAAATATCGTGGATAGAGTATATACCAGAGCTTAAGTGGTATATAGCTTCATCAGCATATGTAGATGAGTTGGATAGCTCATCAAATGAATTAAAATATAATATGTATATTTTTGGTATTGTCATTTTGATACTATTTTTGATCATAAGCTTTATATTTTTCAAGAAACTATTTGCACCCATCTTGAATCTCGCAGATATCACTTCTCAGGTGACAAAAGGCAACTATAAGGTACGATCTGACTATAACCATAGTGATGAGATAGGTATATTGTGTCAAAACTTCAATACTATGATAGATACTATAGAGGAGAATATTAAGACACTAGATAAAAAGGTAGAGGAGAAGACGAGAAAGCTACATGAACAAAAAAATCTTCTCTACCATCAAGCACACCACGATGCGTTGACAGGTCTACCAAATCGTATGTATTTCAATCAACAGCTAGAGATAGAGTTCCAAAAAGCAAAAGATAATCAGCAGACACTGACTATATTTTTCATGGATCTTGATAGATTTAAGCAGATCAACGATACGCTAGGACACAAGGTTGGTGATGAGGTACTCAGGATAGTATCAAAGCGATTTGACAGGGAGATATCGTCCAAGGATACCCTCGTGAGATTGGGTGGTGATGAGTTTGTACTTATGATTAGGGGTTTGAAAAGTGCCGATGAAGCCTCTAATATAGCAGAGGGGATTATCCGATCCATCAAAAAACCTATGGTCGTAGGAGAGCATCATCCAGAGATATCTGTAAGTATAGGTATAAGCCTCTATCCTCTCAACACTACAGATATGACGGATCTACTCAAACATGCTGATATAGCTATGTATCAAGCAAAAAAAGATGGAAGAAATAGATTTAGAATATGCACACAGACCTACGATACAGATGGGTCGTCAGCGATGTCTAAATAATAATCAATAATTGACATATCAGTGAGTAAACTTTAGGTATAATGGACGCAATAAAAATTTGATATCTTGCACAAGTCATCACTGCTGAGTTTTGCAAGAACTAAATTCTAGGAGATATTTGCAACCATGGGTAAAAAATTGGATGAAGCCAAAGAGGCGAGAAGTAAAAAGATCAACAAAGTAGAGGTCGTCAAGTCAGAAAAAGAGCCTATGACTGTATATAGTAGGTTAGAGGATATAGCCAAAGGTGGCATAGAAAATCTGACCAAAGAGGATAGTAGCTATTTCCTCAAATGTTTTGGGCTCTTCTATAAAGATGGTGACTTCATGCTTCGCGTGCGTATACCAGCTGGACAAGCAGGATATGATCAAGCCGTTCGCATAGGTGAGGTAGCACAAAAGTATGGTAATGACTATATAGATATCACTACGCGAATGCAAATAGAGCTGAGATATATCAAGATAGAGGATATAGCAACTGTCCTGAAAGAGCTACGAGAGGTAGGTATCTCCACATTCCAGACAGGTGCTGACAATCCTAGAAACATAGTGACAGATCCGCTCGATGGTATAGCATATGACAATATCATAGAGACTAAACCCATAGTAGACAAGCTACAATCACTTATGGTCGAAAATCCAGAGTGGATATCTGCACTCCCACGCAAATTTAACACAGGGATACTAGGCTCACTATCCAACTCATGCAATATTTTTGGTCATGATTGCTCTTTGGTATTGGCTCAAAAAGATGGTATATTTGGATTCAATCTATATCTAGGTGCTAGGGTAGGAGTGCAAGCCAAAGATATGGATATATTTGTCACTAAAGATGAGGTACCTATGCTATTTGAAGCACTTCTCAATCTCTTCAAGCGATATGGATATAGGGACAATCGTAACAAAAACAGACTACACTTTCTGCTCAATGATGTAGGTGTATCCAACTTCAGAGAGGCTCTCGTGACGCAGAGTGGCATAGAGCTATCAAGGGCTGGTATCACTATGGTACAGTCCCAATCCATCGCACTAGGCTCCAATAGGGTGCTGGGCAGAGACGGCAAATTCGCCTATAAGGTTATAGTACCATCAGGTATCTTTAGTGGTAGTGATCTCATAGAGAGTGCCAAACTAGCTAGAGAGTATGGTAGTGGAGATATCAGATTTACCTATGATCAAAATCTATATATCACCTCCATAGATAGCTCGGTTGTGGATAGATTTGAGTCTACAGAACTCATCAGTAGATATGCGAAGTATAACAATCTATACTTTAATGATATGATAGCATGTGCAGGTACGCAAACTTGTAGCTTTGGTGTCATACCCAACAAGCCTGATGCTATAGAGATGGCAAATTTCCTCAACTCGGAGCTCTCTATAGAGAGTGCAGTAGTGAGGATGAATTGGTCAGCTTGCCCCAAAGGCTGTGGAGTTCACGGCATAGCGGATATAGGTTTCGAGGGGTGTAAAGCCAAAGATGATGAAGGCAATAGAGTAGATGGAGTACATGTCTTTGTGGGTGGCAAGATCACGAGAGAGGCGAGAGAGGCACATATACTGCACAAAGCACTACCTATCACAGAGGCAAAACATCATGTGAAGTATCTACTAAAGACATATGCTTCGTACAAAAAAAGAGGTGAGAGCTACGAAGCTTTTGATGATAGATTTTTGAGCAACAACTATAGTTTTCAAGCTTTGGGCTTCTATACAAAGATCAACTATATACTCAATGAAAAACTAAACCTCTCTATGTTTTTGGAGCTAGATGAGCGTCCCAAAAGTTCAAAGAGGGAAGAGTATGAGATATTCGCATTTGGACTCAAACTATATAGACTTCTCACGGGTGAGAAGAGATACGAATCGGTCTCAGGATTAGAGGCAAATATGCTCCGTCCTACTAGCATCAAGAGAGATAGTGTCACAAAACTCAATCCAAAAGTACCTACAAAATTAAGTGAAGTCATATACAATATGACGCATGAACACAAGAGTAGTAGAGCTCAAGTATTTTCAGAAATAGTCGTCGCACTCAAGGAGATATGAGTTTAATTTATGCAAAAC
>WFMX01000174.1 GCA_015488875.1 Campylobacterota bacterium
CTATAAAGCAAAAGCATTTTTCATTCCAGATGGATGGCGTAAAAACTCTGACTTCTCACAAGACTTTGGCATCATCAAGCTATCACAGCCCGTAGGCGGACGAACCATAAGCCTGTCTAGTCTGTATAATCCACCCAAAGTAGCCACAGTCACAGCATATGGATACCCAGGCGGTGCTACGCTATATCAAGTCCCTGGCGTATATAAATATAGCAGTGGATACCTCTACATGCTAAACAGTCTCCGCAGTGGCTCTAGTGGAGGTCCGTGGATAGATAGTCACGGCAGAGTAGCAGGAGTCAACTCATTTCATTATGTAGACAACCCAAATGTGATGTACTCCCCATACTTCTCTAGTGAGTTCAAGAGGCTAATGAGACAGGCGAAGGCTTATAAGTAGATGTGAAGCGATGAAGTAGTGATATCTCATAGAACTACTCGCAATGTACTGAGTATGAGTGGCACTATAGTTCTGACAAAACTAGGCATGTGCTTCAGCTTCACCATATGACGAAGCTAAAGCCATCGTGTCCGATGAGTTTTGCAAGATCTCGACTGCTGACTGCATAAGGTGCTAGTGGGTATATTTGCTTTTGGCGACCTTGCCTTGTCTATATAGAGGTTTTTTGTAAAAGACTTTCCTGCTCTTTTTTTGATCTGTATGAAAAGGCAATATCAAGGCATTTCTCTTCTCTCTTTTGGCTATCAACGCTCTCTTGCTTGGCTTATGGCGTGTCTGCTTCTCTCTGTTCCATCGTTTTTGTCTCTTTTTGCGATTGGCTCTCCAATCTCTCTTTTTTAGGACAACTCTCTCAAATATCTCTCTCACCTCTCTCCAATATACCTTTTGAGCATTTTGCTTTGATTCTCTGTAGGTATATCTCTTTTCAGAGATAGACTCCACTGTATTTATGTATCTATTTCTGTGATTTTCTAGTTTGGTGATGGCACTTAGTCCTTTGTCGAGTATGGACTCTAACCATCGGTTGAACCAGTTGGAAAATCGTATCAACCAAGCTTTTGGTCGTAGGCCTATAAAGCCCAATAGATAATTGGATATCTTGAAAACTTCACCCATGAGATATATGCTTTTGTCTATGAGAGACATGATCCACTTGCCAATGCTATATTTGGATATGGTATCGAGAAATATATTTAGCATCATCACTTGAAATATAAAGCTAAAGAAGCTAAAACTTGTCATCAGTAGATTCCACAACATAGATACGAGAGGTAAGACAAGTGCATATATGAACTTCTGTATAGCAGTCCCTAGTACCTTTGTCCAAAAGAAGTATACCATCGGTATAGATAGTAGCATGCTACCGATAGCTTTGAGCTTTTTTACTAGTGATGAGTTTTTGATCTCTTCAAATTTATGCTTGAGTACTAGGGTGAGATTTGTCTTGTATCTACTGACAGAGTGTTCGGTAAAAAACTTAGATATGATATCTATGATATGTCGCTTTGCCAACATACCTGCCGTAGCGACCCCTATGGCTTTCTTGCCACCTGCTTTGATGATGGCATTTGCAAAGGTCTTGGCTCCTGCTACCTTGGCTCCTAGACCAAATTTGAGTATGAGGATACCTATAGTCTCCCACCACCCAAAAAAGTATATGAGCGATATGATGAGAGCTATAGATAGTAGCAGTATCAACCCAGAGCTATGTCTAAAGATCCATGCTTTTAGGTCGATGAGTCTTTGACTATCCACAATCTACTCGTCTCCTGTGTCGCCATCACCATCACCATCATCACCGAGACCACCACCAGTAGAGTTGACACCCCTGATGCCATGTATAGCTGCTCGAATTTGTGACCAAGTGCCACCCAAAAAGAGTATGATAAATACAGCAAATTTACTAAGATCAGCTACCATGCCCCAATCTATCATGCCAAACCACTTCAAGAACGCTATAGGTGTAGCCAATATGAGTGCTAGACCTATCATTCCTATGGTATTGAGTGTACCAGCACTAAGTGTCAACATATAAAACGCTATGCTTACGAGTATCACTCCACTAAATGGATAGACTATATCGGCAGGCTCTTTGACCGATAGGAGCATGAGTCCTATGATCACAACTGCTAGAGATATAAGTATAAATATCTTCTTTGCAGTATTTGCTACTCCCTTGATATAGTATGTATTTGCTACGAAATATGTAATAGCAGTCAATATCACTACCGCCATATTGGTAGCTATCTGCATAGAACTCTCTAGCCTTACGACCGATTTGAACCAAAATTCAAATAGATATACCGATATCAATGCCAATACTAGGTTGACTACTATCATCAACCAATGCTTGTTACCTTTTGTTGCTGTTTTTTCCATACTTTTACTCCTTTGTATCGTTGGATTTGTCTGTATCTTCTTTGTCTGTTTTATTTACTTTGCTACCGTTTCCTATGTGGCTATTGACACAGTCAAAAAACTTCTTATATAGCTCCTCTCTTTGACCATCATCAGATACTGGTGACGATAGTACCTCTTGTCGTACCTTTTCGCACTCAGGTGAGAGCATGTCGTCATGTTCAAATGCCTTTTTTAGTAGCAAGATAGTGTAAGCAAATCTATCTTTAAAAGCCAATATATACGCTTTGATAGTCTCCGATATATTATGCACCTTTACATATGTTTGTGATCTCTTAAACCAATGCAGAGTCGCCATCACCATCTCGTATCGTCGCTTGAACCATGGTATAGCCATCAGCTGAGCTTCACCTACATGTAGTACAAAGTGAACAGGTATAAAGAAGAGTACCTTAAATAGATATAGCCCTATACCCACCCAGATATGACCAGATACAAATGCCATCAATGCAAATATGCCTATAAGCTCCATAAATATAAATGGGGCTCCAAATAGTGCCAAAACTACCCAATTTGGTAGAGTTTTGATCTTCTCTTCTGACCATATAGCAATCCTAGATCTCTCTAGCGAACGAGTGATACCCTTGAAGCCAAACTCCCAAAATATCTCTAAAAATATCAATACAAATGCAGAGAGTGCAAAAAACAGAATCCTTGCAAAGATATTGTTGAACTTTAGGTGAATCTTTTTGTTCTCTTCCCACTGCTCTTTTTCGCCATATAGCCTATTTTCATATTTGTCCAAAAACCATTCACCGAAGTGTTTGAGTTTGAGACCTATCTTTTGCCAAAGAAGTTTTGTAAACGGAATATACTCGCCAAAAAATAGGATAAAGAGTGGTATCACTATCCATGGGTTTGTAGCTAATGCAATGATGTGATCCATCTATTTTATCCTTTTGTAATCGTCTATGACTATAACTATACCAAAAATATCGAAATATTGCAAATTTTAACAATCTATAAATCAACTTTAGGTATAATCGCGTTCCTTATTCACATGATTGAATTTGGAAATACTCATGTAGTTATTCCTTGAGAGGTTGCACAGTTTGTGTTTAGGGCTACAGAGGGTTAAACCTAAAGACTACGGTCTATAAAAATCAATTACTTTACCAAGGAGAAAAAATGGTAACAATGAAAGACTTACTAGAGTGTGGAGTACACTTTGGTCACCAAACAAGAAGATGGAATCCAAAGATGAAGAAATTTATCTTCGGTGAGAGAAAAAATATCTATATCATAGATCTACAAAAGACTCTAAGATACTTCAAATATACATATAATGTAGTGAGAGATGCGACATCAGAAGGTCAGACAGTACTATTTGTAGGTACAAAAAAGCAGGCTCGTTCGGCAGTCAAAGAGCATGCAGAGAGATGTGGTATGCCATATGTGTCTACTAGATGGTTGGGCGGAATGCTTACCAACTACCCTACTATCAAAAAATCTATCAGAAAACTAGAGATTATTGAGCAGATGGAAGAGAATGGTCAGATAGAACTTCTTACAAAAAAAGAGGCTCTTATGCTCAGAAGAAAAAAAGAGAAGCTAAATGCTTATCTTGAGGGTTACAGACATATGAAAAAGCTTCCAGATATGATGTTCGTAGTGGATGCTGTCAAAGAGCATATAGCCGTCAAAGAGGCTAGAAGAATGGGTATGAAGGTCATAGCTCCACTTGACACCAACTGTGATCCAGATGTCATAGACTATCCAATCCCAGGAAATGATGATGCTATCAGATCTATCAATCTCTTCTGTAGAGAGATGGCAGAGGCTATCATCGAAGGTAAAGCAGCACTTGCAGAGTCTGAGGGCAAAGCAGTCGAAGAGGTAGCACAAGTAGACGAACAAGAGATGACAGAGGTGGTATCTGAAGCGGTAGCCGAGGAGTCAGTAGCAGAAGCAAAAGTAGAAGAGACAAAAGCAGAAGAAGCGAAGACAGAAGAAGCAAAAACAGAGGAAGCGTAACAATGGCAAAAAACTTTGGACCAAAAGATATCAAAAAACTTAGAGAGATGACTGACGCAGGTATGATGGACTGCAAAAAGGCACTTAGTGAATCTGATGGTGATATGGATAAAGCAGTAGAGTGGTTGAGAGACCAAGGTATGGGTGCTGCAGCAAAAAAAGCTGGCAAAGTAGCTGCTGAAGGTGCGATCGGCATCAAAGTAGATGGCAACAAGGCTGCCATAGTGGAGATCAATTCACAGACAGACTTTGTGGCACAAAATGACAAGTTCAAAGCACTACTTAGCAATGTAGTAGAGCATGCTTTTGAGAACGATCTAGCAGATGCAGAGGCTATCAACGCTTCTACTATAGATGGTCAATCATTTGAAGAGTATCTATCTCTACAAGTTGCGACTATAGGTGAAAAGCTTGTAGTGAGAAGATCAGCTCTTATCGTTGGCGATGAGACTACAGCTGTCAGTGGTTATGTACACTCAAACAGTCAAAATGCTGTCATCATAGAGGCGAAGTGCGACTCTGCAGCTACAGCAGAGGCTATGCGTCCTGCCCTTAGAGATGTGGCAATGCATGCAGCTGCTATGAGTCCTTCTACGCTATCTTTCAAAGATTTCGATGATGACTTTGTAGCTGAAGAGACCAAGGGTCGTATAGCAGCTATAGAGAATGAGAACGAAGAGCTAGTGAGACTTGGTAAAACCGAAAAGAATGTACCACTATATATCTCTATGTCGCAATTGACAGCAGAGGTATTGGCACAAGCTGAAGCGACTATCAAAGCAGAGCTTTTATCAGAGGGCAAACCTGAAAAGATATTAGATAGAATTATCCCTGGTAAGCTAGAGAGATTTATATCTGACAACACTACACTAGATCAAGAGCAGTGTCTTTTGGATCAAAAGTTTGTCATGGACGATAGCAAAACAGTAGCACAATACATCGCAGACAAAGCTCAAGCAGCAGGTGGTAGTGCCGAGATCACTTCTTTTGTCAGATTAGAAGTTGGTGAAGGTATCGAAGTAGAAGAAGAAGATTTCGCAGCAGAAGTTGCAAAACAGATGGGTTCGTAACTTCCAATTAACTGTTTTGTGAATGCAATAACTAAACGATACAGTTAGGGGACATTGGTTTTGTGAGCGAGACCTCGTGGGGTCTGGTGTAGGC
>WFMX01000175.1 GCA_015488875.1 Campylobacterota bacterium
ACCTACATCAGATACTACTCAAGGGTGGTGGACTCTTTAGCTATCCTGATGCTACAGATATACCAGAGGGAAAGCTTCGCAAACTTTTTGAAGTATTTCCTTTTGCTTTCATCTACGAATTGGCAGGCGGTGAAGCGATAGATCACCTTGGCAGTCGCCTACTAGATCTACCTTGTAGTAATCCTCACGAGACTACACCATGCTTTTTTGGCTCTAAATATGAGATAGATAGAGTGAGAGAAGCGTATGAGGTGAAATCATAATGGCTTTTATGGATGAGTGGGAGATAGCCCTAGAGGATAAAAGTAGAGAACTCAAGGAGTGTCAAGAAAATAAAAATCTAAAAAGCTGTCTAGGCTGCGATAAAGTCAATGATTGTGAGTTGAGAGATGGCTATGTCAAAGCTGTATATGAGAGCATGAGCAAAGGAGAGGGTGGAGGATTTGAGTTTTGATGATAATGTATCATATGATTTTGTTTTAAGTGACTTTAGAAATCTCCCAAAAACAATTCCACACATCTCACTTGGACTTTTATCTTTGTGTAGCTCTTTAATCCTTATGCACGCTATCTACACAAACATTATGATAATATAACACTACGAGGTGAATTATGATAAAAAAACGATATATCTATCTATGGACAGTGATGCTTTTGGCATCTATCTTCATAGGATGCGGTGACAAAAAGACCAAAGAAGAGTCTTTGACAGAAGGTGGAATGAAATGTGGTGCTGGAAAGTGTGGTTCTAGTATGGTCGATGGCGATTCGGTAGTGGCAAAAAAGAAGAAAAATATCCTATCTCAGATGAGAGAAGATGATAAGCGTAAGGATTGCGTACTCAAAGCATCTACCAATAAAAAACTATATGAGTGTATCAGGGACCCAAAAACAGATAGACTCACTACAAAGTGTGGCAATGATGCCAAGGTGTCGCCAAAAAAGAGTAGCGAAACAAAGTGTGCATCAGGTAAGTGTAGCTCAGATATGCAAAAACCAAAAAAGGTCGATATACCTAAAGAGCTAGAGAAGCCAAAAAAAGTAGAGAAAAAAGAGGAAGCCATGAAATGTGCTGCTGGTAAATGTGGAGGTAAATAGTGATTTCATATTGTCAAGAGTGCAAAATAGAGGCTATCTCAATATATCATATGATATAATACCATACTAATAGTTTGCAGGAGAGATATGATGGAAGATTTTTTAGCTAGAGCCAAGGCGAGTGCTGCTGTGGTGGCTACCCTCAAGAGTGCTGTCAAAAACAGGATATTAGGAGAGATGGCAGATGCCCTCATAGATAATGCCGTAGAGATAGAGGTAGAAAATAGCAAAGACATGTGTGCTGGTAGGGATTGTAGGTTAGACAGTGCATTGTTGGATAGATTGTTGCTAGATAAGCCACGCGTAGAGGCTATGGCGAAATCCCTGAGAGAGATAGCCCAGCTCAAAGAGCCTGTGGGTAGAGTACTTGATGGGTGGATGAGTGAAGATGATCTTCGCATAGAAAAGGTCTCTGTGCCTATAGGTGTCATAGGTGTCATCTATGAGTCTCGTCCCAATGTCACATCAGATGTCGGTGCATTATGCTTCAAGAGTGGCAATGTAGCCATACTCAAAGGCGGTAAAGAGGCAGAACGCTCCAACCAAATAATAGCAAAAGTACTACAGGGGGTATTGGAGAAAAATAACTTACCTAAAGAGATCATATCGCTACTACCTGATAGCTCCAGAGAGGGTGTAGCACAACTCATAAAGATGGATAGATATGTCGACCTCATAGTACCTAGAGGTGGAGAGGGGCTGATACGATATATTTCTCAAAATGCCTCAGTACCTGTAGTCAAACATGACAAGGGACTATGCCATACATATATACATAAAGATGCAGATATAGATCAAGCTATAGCTATATCAGTCAATGCTAAATGCCAAAGACCAGGTGTCTGTAATGCTATGGAGACTCTATTGGTAGATAGAGATATTGCACATGTGGCACTACCTAGACTCTACGCAGCGTTCAATGAAGAGGAGACTCAAATGTTTGGTGATCCTGAAGTGCAAGAGATTATAGAGGTAGAGTTGGCAACTGTAGATGACTATGATACAGAGTATTTAGCAAATATACTATCTATCAAGGTGGTAGATGGATTGGATGAGGCGGTAGAGCATATATCGAAGTTTGGTTCGGGACACTCCGAAGCGATATTGACAGAGAGTTACAGTGCATCTGAAGAGTTCTTAGATAGGGTGGATGCTGCTTGCGTATATGTCAATGCTAGTACTAGATTTACAGATGGTGCTGCATTTGGTTTTGGTGCTGAGGTGGGTATCTCTACCAACAAGCTACATGCTAGAGGGCCTATGGGTATCAATGAGTTGACTACTTATAAGTTCAAGATATATGGTCATGGGCAGATCAGAGGATAGGCGTGTCAGTACTATCTATCGACTCATTGGATTTTGGATACGCCAAAGATAAGCTACTATATAGAGATTTTAGCCTAGAGCTAAAGAGAGGTGAACTGATCTCTATAGTAGGCAAGAGTGGTAGTGGTAAAAGTACACTATTTGAGCTAATATCTGGCAATCTCAAACCAATCAAAGGCTCTATATCTTGTGGTAAGATAGCATGGGTATTTCAAGACCCATATAGCTCCTTTCATCCTAGCTACTCAATCATTGAGCAGATAGCAGATATAGCTTCGCTAGATGGTATAGATAGTATCATAGCCGATATAGGTATCGAGTATAGCCTCATAGAAAAGTATCCCCATCAACTATCTGGTGGAGAGCTACAGAGATGCAGTATACTCCGTGCATTGCTTATGAAGCCAGATATCATACTATGCGATGAGCCTACTAGTGCATTGGACAATCTCATACAATTGGATGTAATGAAATTGATGCTCAGATATCTCGATAGAGTCGGCATACTACTCATTACACATGATATGGATCTAGCCAAGTGGTCTAGTGATGTCATCATAGATATAGAAAATAAAATATAGGCTACATATGTACAGAAAAATATCAACTACACTTTTAATATCCTCTATACTTTTATGGGGAGATACCAATAGCACTATCAGTGATACCAATAGATCGAAATATGCTCTATTTAGTAGCGATGAGAAGATCGTCTTTCCCTCTCATAGCATAGAGTGTAAATTTATAGGAATGCACAACTTGCAGGAGAGTGATATACAGAAAGCACTAGGGATAGATGTCAAGAGTAGCTATGAGTTCTGGAAAGACTATAACCCTAGCATAAAAGACAAGCTCATACCCACGCTAGAGGACTCCATGAGGAGTTTTCTTGATTCGGAGGGGTACTATGATGCCATTTATGATATAAAAGTATCGCGAGATAGAGTTGTGATCACTATCCATGAGGATAAGCCTGTTACCATACAGGATATCAATATCACTAGTGACTATGACATTAGTAAGATAGTTGATTTTCAAAAAGATGAAGTCTTCACTGCCAAAAAATTCATAACAATCAAACAGAAAATAACAAATAGTTTGATGAAAGATGGGTATTGTAGTTATGACTTTGACAACAAAGCATTCGTAGACCTTGACAACCATCGAGCAGATTTGAGATATATACTCAAAAAAGGCGGCGTATGTAGGTTTGGTAAAGTCAATATCAAAGGCTCCAATAGTGTAGACGACAATGTGATCGCCTCTAGGATCAGAGCTAGAGAGGGCAAGAGGTTTAGCACAGAGAGGATACAAGAGAGCTACGATGCACTTTATGCACTTGATGCATTTGATGCAGTAGGTGTCAAGTATGATAGAAAATTTTACAATGTAGTACCTATAGATGTAGTAGTGTCTGATATCACAAAGCCGTGGTATTTCATGGGTGGCATAGGATACGATACAAATGTAGGTGCGAGAGTGCAGAGTGAAATCGTACGCAAAAATTTCATGGGCAATGCCAAAAAACTTAGACTTAGACTACAATACTCAAAGATAGAGCAGTTAGCAGAAGTGACACTCTTTACTCCAGCACTATTTGATATATTGGACTATGATATCGACTCATTTATGAAGTTCGGCTATAGTAATCTGAAGTACACAGGCTTCATGGAGAAAAAGATATACGCTACAGGCTCTTTTGCCTATACCAATGAGATGCTCGAACTAAATATGGGTTTTTCTATGGAGGATCTGACTGTATCTCTCCTGGATGATTTTGAGGAAGATAAGTTGACCCAAGCAATATCTACAGGTGACTTCTTTCTTGCATATCCATTTATCAGATTTGTCTATGACAAGAGAGACTCCAAACTAAATCCAAGATATGGATACTATGTGGCAGGTATGCTAGAGTATGGTATACCATATGATGAAGATGCTAGTGGATATATCAAATATCAGCTAGAGGCGAGAGCTGTCTACAGTATAGATAAGCTGACTCTCGCTACGGTAGCCAAAGTTGGTATACTCGAAGAGAAAGAGAATGAAGTCCCAGAGTCCAAGAAGTTTTTTGCAGGGGGTGCTTACAGCAACCGTGCATATGGATACAATAGAATAGGTGTCATCTTGACCCCTTCTCGATATGGTATAGATGGTGCAATGACCATGGCCAACCTATCGTTAGAGGCTGACTATCCACTGCTAGGAGATATATATGGTGCAATCTTCAATGACAACACCATGCTTACTATCAATAGCT
The DNA here is from genome assembly GCA_015488875.1 of Campylobacterota bacterium. Classification (GTDB taxonomy): domain Bacteria; phylum Campylobacterota; class Campylobacteria; order Campylobacterales; family Sulfurovaceae; genus SZUA-451. The sequence continues at coordinate 4,685 of WFMX01000175.1, forward strand.
ATGATTTCACAGGGGATATATTGAGTTCGGCAGGTGTGGGTGTGAGGTACATGACACCTATAGGACCTATCAAAGTGGATATAGGTATGAATGTGAAAGATCCATCTCAGTATGGTGTACAGTTTCAAATAGGACAATCATTTTGAAAAATATATTTAAGTGGACGATCAACACTATCTTGACTTTGGTAGTTGTAGTGATAGTAGCCTTGCTATTCGTACTCAATTCTACTCAGACGATCAAATGGGTATCAGATAGATATGCTCCGCAGTATGGCTTTGGATACAGTAGCATATCGGGTGGATTGCTTACAGGACTAGAGGTCAGGGAATTATCATACAAGAGCGACAAACTGTTGGATAGTTTCAAGATCAGATGGAATCCAGCTTCACTACTCTATGATAGGATATCTATCACCAATCTTGAAGCGACCGCGATAGAAGTCGATAATATAGAGAAGATGGTATCATCATTTAGCTCCAATAAAAAGAAGCCAAAAGAGGATAGTAACTCCTCGTTTGTGATGCCAGTTTCCATAGGTCTGAGTCAGTTTCACATGACCATAGCTCCACTACAGAAGATGGGTGTAGATATCAAGAGCTTATCACTAGATGGCAAAGATATAGTATACAGCAATAGCGGTATAGATATAGATAAAGCACTTTTGAGAGTAGATAGCAATATTACCAATATAGATATAGCTCTCTCGCTTAGTGATAGAGTGGTAAATATTTCACAAATATCACTGCTAGATATAGATGCGAAAGCCATCCAAGCGATAGTAGAGTCTCTGCCATCAGATACAAATAGTAGCGATGCAAACAGTAATACAAAAGAGAGTGAAACCAAAAAGAACAGTACTCTCTTTGATAATGTACTTATACCACAAAGGATATCTATAGATAGTCTAAAAGTAGCCGTATTACCGATGGAGTATCCACAAGCCACCATAGACAAAGCTCAGATAGGGAGTAGTAATATATCCGTGAATTTGGTAGATGTAGTAGGGCAGAGAGCAGGTGCTATAGATGTAAAAGGTCTATCCGTAGAGATAGATACCAACCTCAGTAAACTCTCTCTGCTGAGTAGCCTCAAAAACGATGTTGTAACTATAGAGAAGTTATCTATAAGTGACATAGACACTATAGCACTCACACAGATAGCTCTACCAAAAGATAGCACTGCTACAGATGAAAACCAAACAGCGACAAATAGCCAAGCAAAGAAAGAGAGTAGTGATAATAACAAAACCAATCCACTCATACCTAAAACACTCATGGTAAAAGAGGTAGAAATAGCCATCTTGCCAGCCACATATGACCCCATAACAGTAAACAGTGCAGAGATAAATGCTAGCAAGATAGAGGTCGATATAGCAAGCCTCGTAGCAAAAGAAGGCATCATAGATATCAACATATCAACCACGCTTGCCAATCTCACCCAACATGCAAGCATCAAAGATAACCACTTAGAGTCTACAGGGTCGATAGAAATACTCAAAAAACTATATGATACCTACTCTATACCTATCAGAGATGGTGCCATAGGTCAGATACCTATCGCCATCAGTGCCAATGAAAATAGTGCCAAAGTGGAGATACCTATAGAGGGCGAGAGACTTTTAATAGCAAAAGATGGTGAGTTCAACATCGAGTCACTTCACCTAAGCAATACTATACTATATCAGATATCAGAGTCGAAGCTCAGTATAGAGAGTAGCGGAGGGGTCTCCACGCCATATGCTAAAGATATAGAGCTACACAATATGTTATCACTCATAGATGGAGAGGTGAGATATAGTGGAGAGGTGATACCTGGCAAATTGGAGAATATAGATGCCAACTATACCAAACCTATAGATGATCTCAATATCTCATACGAGGGTAATGCCAGCAGTGTAGTAGTCCATATAGACTCTGCCGATATCAAAGGCAAGTTTATATCGCCCAACTTCAAAGAGGCGAACCTGACCATATCAACCAAGTCACCTATACCCATCAATGATATAATCAAGCTACCCAAAGAGCTACAAGAGGGTAGAGTAGGAGTAGATATCTATTTACCATTAGATTTTGCACATATCACTCCACTCAAAGCAGAGGCAAGCATCAAATCAAATATCGTCAACATAGAGTCAAATATACTATACGATAAAGATATCAAGGTGACCACCAAAAGTACATTCCCTAAAGATACACTACTCAAAGGATATGGCAAAGAGCTGAACCTAGATGCCCTCAATCCTCTAGTAGCAAATGTCACCGTAGCCAAAGATATAGCCGTAGATATAGAGTCACAAGCTATCAAATCCAAAGTCAAGCTAAATCAAGAAAGCCGAGACATAGATGGTAATCTGATGATAGGTGGTGCTAAGTTTATATTTGATGGCAACCTAGATGGCAATGTGACGCTCCACAACCAAATAGGATCTATCAAAGAGTTGACTCAGCATATCAATAGTATATATAGCTTTGAAGCACCGCCACTAGATGGTGACCTCAAGCTCTCTTTGGTGCTGAGTCAGATGAAAGACATACGACTCAATCTATATTCCAAAAGCCTCAGTTACAAAGCCAGCAGAACCACAGATTACATAGTAGATGACACCATGGTATCTCTAGGCTTTGCCAACTCTACGCTACAGCTACAAGGCTATCATACCACATTCCAAAAGCAACGGATATTTGCCACCAAGCCATCTATCGTATCTATCAAGGGTGATAGCGTAGAGATATCTCCGCTATGGGTCAATGACCAGCTAAAGATAAAAGGTGAGTACAATATGACCAAAAAGAGTGGCAAGATAGTAGCCATGGCTAACCCACTCACTATATCACATGAGATGATAGACCTAGATAGCAAGATAGATATAGAGACTCTACTAGATGGCAACAAGACAGATATCAATGGTACGATCACTCTACAGGGTGGCAACTTACATATAAATATGGACAAGAAAAGCTTTGCATCAGATAGTGACATACTCATAGTCCAAGATATGAAAGCAGAGAAGCCAAGTCCCTTTATGGATAACTTAACGGCACTCATCAAGGTAGATACTGACAAACCGATACTCTACAAGACCAAAGACGCAGATGTCAAAGTGAGATCCGATATGCAGATACAGAAGGCTCCCAAGGGGCCTATCTATATATTGGGTACGGCAGAGATAGAGAGTGGCTCATACTACTCATTTCAGGGTAAAAAGTTTCTATTCAAGAAGAGTATTATAGCTTTTACAGGAGATGTCGCTAAGCCCATACTAGATATTAAAGCCATCTATAACTCCCTGCACTATGAGATCACTATACAAGTGACAGGATCTCCTGAGACCCCCAATATAATCTTCTCATCTATTCCTAGACTTAGCCGCGAGCAGATACTTTCGGTGATACTGTTTGACTCGGAAGATGCTGGAGATGGTAGTAGTGGCGACGATATGATGAAGATGATGGGCGGAGCCATGGCGAAGTCAGCTCTGTCAAATGTGGGCATCAAGATAGATCACCTATCGCTAGGTTCAGATGGTAGCGTAGAGGTAGGCAAAAAGATATCAGAGAAGATCACTATCATATATGTCAAAGATGAGGTCGCAGGAGCCAAACTACAGTACGATTATAGTAGAGATATAAAGGCTGTCATATCTACAGACTCTGAGTCAAGTGGAGCAGACATCATATACAAAAGGGAGTTTTGATGAGGAGATATCTCATATTTGCTTATGCTATATTGGGCTATTTACTCTCTATGGTATCGTTGACCTTTTTGATCTTGTGGGTATATCCCTGGTCATTTATGGAATACTATATAGACAGATCCATGGTGAGTTTGGATATCCATCCTATAGTTGTAGACATAGCCCTAGTTATCCTTTTTGGACTGCAACACTCTATCATGGCGAGAAGTTTTTTCAAAGAGAAGTTGTGGGGAAAACTCTCAGACGCAGTAAAATCCGCCACCTATTCGCTAGCATCATCTATTTGTCTGGTATTGATATTTTACTTTTGGCAGCCTATAGATGGATATCTGTGGGATTTTCAAGATGGCACACTCTATTGGGTCATGAGTATCATTTATATCGCTGGATGGCTCATAGCTTTTGTGTCTACATTCATCATCGATCATTTCGAACTCTTTGGACTACATCAAGGATACAGAGTATTTAGAGGGGCATCAGTGCCTATATCGCAATTCCAGACAAGATTTCTATACAAGCATGTGAGACACCCCATCCAAGCAGGCACCATCATAGGCATATGGGCAACACCCACTATGAGCTACACCCACCTTCTATTTAGTATATCCATGACTGCATATATACTCATAGGATTACATTTCGAAGAGAAGAGTTTGGTAGCTACTTTTGGAGAGAAATACAGAGACTACATAGGGAATACGCCCATCCTAGTGCCACGCTTCACTAAGCATTGATC
>WFMX01000176.1 GCA_015488875.1 Campylobacterota bacterium
AGGTCAAAAGTGAAAAGAGTGGAAGATTATTTGTGTCATCACCAAAAATTAAAAACTAGTAGGCGAAAAGATCTTTAGAGAATTTTCAAATACCTCTCTAAAATAATCTTAGCAGCTATGGAGTCTATGCGACCATCTCTCTTGTGTTTGAATTGACCCTTTGTCATCTCCTTGGCTTCATATGAACTGCCCTGCTCATCTTGGTAGTTTACTTCTATCTCATCTAGTGCTAGGAGTGATATGAAATGCTCTATCCGCCTCTGCATCTCAGCACTACTAGAGCCATCCATGGGTAAACCTACTACTAGAGAGTCTATATCCCACTTTTGCAAAAATTCTCTTGTGTCATCAGATGCCTGTCTTCTGTTTTTTCGTATGATTGCATCTTGCGGTAGTACTATCTTGCCATCCAAACAGATAGCGATACCTATCCTTTTGAGACCTATATCTAGGGAAGCATATTTTATCAGAGTAGACATCTCTATAATCCTTTAAAATCCATCTATTTATCGTATAAATTTCTCTCATATGACTCCCAAGACCAACTTGCCCTCTCGTGGCTTCAATGAGATATAACACATGCCCATATTATAACATAAGAGTAAAATATCCTCTTTATGAATAAGGATATTTCTCAATACATCTATCTGAAATGGCAATTTTTTCAGTTTTGCTTCTCCTATTAATCTTTTTTCTGCTACTATATATTATTAAATATCAAAAATTAAAAGGTTCGGCATGACTAGACTGTTTTTTATATATATGGCATCCATGATATCTATAAGTGCCACACCTTATAGCGATATGCAATCCCAATACCAATCAGTAGAGAAAGATCAGTCAGAACTGCTAGAGTCTATACAAAATGAAAGAATAAAACAAAAAACTACAACAGCAGATAATAATCGTAAACTCCAAGAGGAGATACTTCAGATGGAAATACTTCTAAAAAAAAGAAATTTAGAAGATATATCAAGAATGAAAAATGAAATAGAAATGCTCAAAAAGAGAAGAAACAGACTGTATCTATCTCTCAAAAAAGAGAGACGAAGCAAGCAAATCAAAAGAGAACAGGCTATCCGTACCAAGAAAAATCACATAGTAGCACTCATAGATCTATCGTCACAAAAGATGAAGGTATATCAAGGAAACAAGTTAAAGCATCAGTGGCCAGTATCTACTGCGAGAAAAGGTTACTCCACTCCTGTAGGCAGATACAAACCACAATCATTAGAGAAGATGCACTACTCTAGGCTATATCACAATTCACCTATGCCATATACTGTGTTTTTCAGTGGCAATTATGCAATACATGGCACACACTCTATCAGTAGACTAGGCAGAAAAGCTTCCCATGGATGTGTGAGACTCCATCCAAAAAATGCAAAAGTTCTATATAGTATGATACGCAAATCTGGAAAAAGTAATACAGAAATCAAAATCACTTATTGAGTTTTTTGTAGACTCAAATGGATGATGGCTAAAATATATCAATGTTATTTTATAGCCAACGCTTTTCTTCTTTATTCTTTCGAACCATTCTATTTTGACTGTCCAAACAGAGCTGATCCTACCCTCACTAGATTTGATCCACAAGCTATAGCTAGCTCATAATCACCACTCATTCCCATAGAGCATATAGTAGCTCCATCTTTTTGCAATGACTCATATATCTTATGTGTAGTCTCAAAGCTATCTTTGACTACCGATCTATCGTCTGTGTATGCACCGATACTCATGAGACCTTTGAGATGTATGTTGGGACATCTCTCTACTATCTCTTGATATATATCTACAGCCTCTTGTGGTTGTACACCTGATTTAGTATCTTCGTTGGCACTATTGATTTGTAGTAGACAACTCATAGTAGTATCTTTAGCAGAGAGTTTTTTATCAAGTGCCATCGCCAACTCTAATGAATCTATGGATTGCATAAGGGATGGTTTGATATCTATGAGTTTGTTGATCTTGTTTTTTTGCAAAGTGCCTATGAAGTGCCACTCTAGCGGTAGTGCCTCTAGCTTGTCGACTCTCGACTCTAGTTGTTGAACTTGATTTTCGCCAAATGCCCTCTGACCTAGAGAGTATAGAGTCTCTATGTTTTCTATATCTGTATATTTGCCTACTGTTACTAGCTTGACTATGTGGTGTTCACTCACTCTAAGTCGTGCCTCCTCTATGCCCCATATCACCTCATCCAAATTTCGTCTCAATATCTCTTTGTCTATCATGTCAATCCCCCATCAATCTATTGATATCGTTGTAAAGTCCCAAAAACATCAAGCCAAGCAATAACACCCAACCAATCATAGTCAAAACATATAGAGCCTGTTCACTAGGTGCTTTTCCTCTGACTATCTCATATAGATTGAACATGATATGTCCACCATCTAGTGCAGGTATAGGTAGTAGATTTAGTACCCCTAAGTTGACAGATATGAGTGCAGAGAAAAATAGAAGTGCTACAAATCCAGCATGCGATGCTTTGGCAGTGACATCCACTATGGTGATGACCCCTCCTAATTTATCTGTGCTGACTGCACCTGTGATGAGCTTCTGTACACTCTTGAATATCAGAGTACTAGCCTTTTTTGTCTCATCCCAAGCATAATCAATGCCTCCTATAAACCCATAAGTGACTGTGGTCTGCTCACCTAATGGACTCACTCCTATGATCTTCCTCTCTATAGGCTCACCAAAGATATTTTTGTCTTTCATCACTTTGGGAGTCATGACCAAATCGACATTTGTACCATTCCTATCCACCAATACATGGATAGAGCTGTTTGGACTTTCGTTTATCATCTTGCCCAAATCATCCCAATATTTGAGAGGATGCAGATCTATGGCTATGATAGTATCACCTTTTTTTAGTCCTGCTTGCTGTGCAGGTGAACTGTCGCTCACGCTACCTATAGATGTCAGCGTCTTCGGTACGCCTATATTGGCTATAGCTAGATAGAGTAAAAATGCCAACAAAAAGTTGGCAAAAGGACCAGCAAGAAGTATGATAATCCTCTGCCATGGTCTCTTGGAGTTATATGAGTCATCATCATAGCTCACGAGAGTCGGATCGCTATCATCCTGACCTTTCATCTTGACATATCCACCTAGTGGTATAGCCGATATGCTCCACTCAGTTTTGCCTATCATCTTAGTATATAGTCTCTTACCAAATCCTATGCTAAATACATCTACCTGCACACCAAAAAATCGTGCAGCCGTAAAATGTCCTAACTCATGAAAAAATATCAAAAGCGATAGAACCAAAAGTGAAATCAAAATACCCATATAAAACCTTATTTCTAAAATGTTGTGATTATATCGTAGTAGGCTTAGATTTGGTTTTTGGTTTTAGTTGCTGGTTTTTGCTTATTTCAATTGTTAAGCATGGTATGGATCATGTGTTGCAAAATCAACTCACGAAGTGGGTGGATTTTTGACGCTTGACCTCGGCTGAGATATGTCCGTGTTGCAGTCGAGGGCGAACGATCACTATGCGGGGACACAGGTTTTATTCGCTTCGCTCACGAAACCAATGTCCCCTAACTGTATCGTTTCTATATATCTAAATAATGGAAACAGATTTGGACTCACCAAACAATTAACGCTAAATAGTCAATGATGTACTGTTTTCTAGCGTCAAACCTACGCGTAAAAGTTTATTTCATTGACGATAGGTTTTTGCAGAGAGATTTTTGTTGGTTATGTTTTCATCACTAATCTGCTCTATCTTTCTAACACCCCAGCGAAATTTGTTTTTGTAGAAACCTTTATCTAAGTCTGATATGGTCACTCCATACGCTTTGCCAGATGATGAGTGGATGAACTTGCCTTTGCCTAAGTAGACACCGCTATGGTTGACATGATTTCTCTTGTATGTATCGAAAAATACCATATCACCTCTCTTTAAACCTTCACGATCTATCTTATCACCACTTTTTGATTGGGATAGTGAAGTACGAGGTATTTTGATATCATTGGATGTGAAGAGGTAATAGACGAAACCTGAGCAGTCGAAATGGTCAGGTCCACTCTTGGCAGGTTCATAGCTAGCACCTATCTTGCTCTTGGCTAGCGATATCAGCCTTTCGGTTATATTGGCATCTCTGGTGAGATTGTTGTCTCCTGTGATATTGTCATCCTCTCTAGCCATAATGGTGATCTTGCTACTGTTTTGATCCATGATGAGAGTACACTCTTTGGCGTAGCTGAGTTTGAGTACCATTTTTTGAGTAGTACTACTAGATATATCTATATGTATATCACAATCTATACTCTTCTGTGCATATAGAGAAGTATGCAGTAGGGTCAAGAGTATCAAAAACATCTTTTTCATAGTGAAATCCTTTCTTGTTGCTGGTATGATATCAGTTTATTATCAGATAGTCTACCCGTAAAGTAGTCTGAATTTTATATTATATCCACAATTACAGTTCATTACAACATATTTATATCTATTCATATGGATAAATATGATATAATAGCAAAAATCTATTAGGAGCATTTCCCCTATGAGCAATAATAACCTAGACGATTTGATCGTTGATGAGATACCTGAAAAAAGTAAAGGCAAAGGTCTCCTCGCTGTCTTTGCCTTGTTGGTCGCCGTCTTAGTAGTAGCCATTATCATGACTAGAATGATCATCAATGGAGACGAAGAGAACAGTACAGTAGTAAAAGAGCCCACCCAAGAAGATATGATAAGTTCAGAACTACAGTTAGCACCATCAAACCATGATCCAAAAGCGGACAAGAAAGAGCTAGATCAGCTATCGTCTATACTTGAAGATGAGCTGACAAACAAACCTCCGAAGAGAACAAGAGGTTCCAAGCCTATAGTAAAGGCGAGAGAGAGAAGCAATGATATCAAGCCTGATACAGCTATTGTCGGCAGTAATGATACGGCAGAGGCGAAAGTAGAAGAGTCTGCAAATATCGATCAAGACCTCCCTGCCAAAGATGATAGACAAGCACAGCAACCAGCAGAGAGATCGACAAAAGCAGAAAATTCTCCGCAAAAACCTGCACACAGACAAGCACAAAGAAGCAAACCAGTCGAGAGTAAGAGACCAGTAGCAGCCCAACCAAGCTCAAGAGGAAACTATTATATACAGGTAGGTTCATTTGCCAATAAGCCTAGTCAGCGATTTTTGTCTATCATCACAAAGAGTGGTTTTAGATACAAGCTAAAAGCTGGCAAGCTACTTATAGGTCCCTACAGTAGTCGTTCGGCAGCGCAAAGCAATCTGCCAAAAGTGAAGGATAGGATAAGCAAGGGTGCCTTCATTAAAAAGCTATAGGATAGACAATGTACAAAACGATACTATATGACCAGCTAACACCAGTCGCTCTATATGGGCAGATCAAAGAGAGATTTGAAGACCAGATTACTATGCTCTTTGAGAGTGTGGTCAACAACAGTGATGGAAACTTCAGCTTTATAGCACTTGGTGCAAAAGAGAGATTGACATATATAGACAAGACGACAAAATATCAAGATGTGGATGGTAATACTACCATATTGGATAGTGATCCTTTCGCATTCTTGAAGGACTATTATGCCAATGTAGATCAAGAGAGCTATAGAGAGCTATCTCAAGAAGTTGGGTTCAGTTTTGTAGATGGCTTCATAGGGTTTATCGCATATGATATGGTGAAAGTGTTTGAACCTATATTAGAGGAGAGTATGGATGACCTTTTGGATCCACTAGATACTCCTGATCTTGATCTAGTGAGACCACAGATCATATTGGCCTACTCTCATAAAAGTGCAAAACTTACAATGATACTAAATGATGATAGTGTCAAGAGTGAATTTGACGAGATAGAGCTGATGCTAGATCAACCAACTACACCTATGCCGATAAAAGCTGTGAAGTTGGATGGCGATGGTAGCTTCTCTATAGAAGAGGAGAGATTTAAGCAGATGGTAGATGAGTCCAAGGAGCATATAAGAAGTGGTGATATATTTCAAATACTACTCTCCAACCGATATACTCAAAAGGGTCAGATAGATCCCCTCAGCTTCTACCGTGTGCTTCGCTCCAAAAATCCATCACCATATCTATTTCTGCTTGATTATGATGATTTTTCCATATGTGGTTCATCTCCTGAGGTGATGGTGAGACTGACAGAAAATGAAATACTTCTTCGTCCTATAGCAGGCACCAGAAAGAGGGGTGAAACTCATGCGAGAGATTTGGAGCTAGAGCAAGAGATGCTAGATGACCCCAAAGAGTGTGCAGAGCATCTGATGCTCATAGACTTAGGTCGCAACGATGTGGGGAGAGTAGCTCAGACTGGTACAGTAGAGGTGACAGATATGATGAGGGTAGAGCGATATAGCCATGTGATGCATATGGTCAGTGATGTCGAAGCACAGCTAGCTGATGGCAAAGATATGTTTGACCTCTTTGCAGCTACATTTACAGCAGGTACCATGACAGGTGCCCCCAAGATCAAGGCTATGGAGATCATAGCGGAATTTGAAGGACTAAAGAGAGGCTTTTATAGTGGTTCTGTAGGATATTTTGCGTTCAATGGCAATATGGATAGTGCCATAGCCATCAGAACTTCACTTATCAAGCCTGACTCTATCACGCTTCAAGCAGGAGCAGGAATAGTAGCAGATAGCCAACCAGAGCTAGAGTATCTTGAAGTCAAAAACAAATTGGGTGCCTTGCTATCTACGCTCAAAGAGATGCAGGAGCTATAGCGATGAGAGAAATATTTGCTATATTTGGTGATCCTGTATCTCATTCCAAATCACCCCTCATGCACAACTTAGCCTTTCGTGGCTTGGCATATGACGGATGTTACGGTAGATATAGGCTTATAGATGGCGAGAGGCTCAGAGAGAAATTTTTTGAACTACAGCTCAAAGGTATCAACATCACAGTCCCACACAAAGAGCATGCATATAGAGCTTGTGATACACTAGATCCATTTGCTACGAGAGTAGGAGCAGTCAATACCATAGTGGAAAGAGATGGCAAATTACATGGATACAACACAGATGCACCAGGCTTTTTGAGAGCTATATCAGAGTATGCAGATGCAAAAAATATATTACTTTTGGGTGCAGGTGGTACCACCAAATCCACAAGTGCTATATTGTCAGATGAGGGGTATGATATCACCATCATCAACCGTGGCAGAGAGAGACTCAAAAGCTTTAGAGATGATGGTTTCAAAGTATCTTCGTTTGACGACTTCACAGCAGACTCCTATGACCTCGTCATCAACATGACATCAGCAGGTCTCCAAGACGAGTCACTCCCAGCACCCAAAGAGATACTAGACAGAGTCATATCATCCTCCAAAGCTTGCATAGATGTCATATATGGCAAGGAGACAGCATTTTTGAGACTTGCAAAGAGCCACAACAAACCTACAAAAGATGGTAGCGATATGCTACTATACCAAGGCATCATAGCATTCCAACACTTCACAAACTATAGATATAGCTTTGAAGAGATAGAGAGTTATATGAAGAGAGCATTTTAGATCGCATAAGGTCGATTTATCGACTATCTGTGGAGTTCACTAGCCAACAAATTTTTATGTTGGATTTATCTGCTCTATATGCTCGCCTTGTTGTGTCAATACGCTATAGCCTTTTTTGAGTGCCTGTGCCTGAAGATGTTCTGGAAATATTTTACCAGCTAATGCACCTACTACTTTATAGCCTCTATACAATGGATGGAAATAATCAAATCGTTCAATAATCTTGTCGAGCTGTTCTATGCTATTTTGAGTTACTCTGTTTTTGACCTCCACCACTGCTACACTATTGCCATTTTCCAACAGTATGTCAATCTCTTGCATCTCGCCCTTAAAAGCCCTCTTACTATTTGGATACATATAATCAAAGTTTATATTTGCAATAGTTGGATTTTTCTTAAGAGATGAATAGAAAAACTCCTCTGTCTCTAAGCCAATAGATTTATTGACTCCACTTATATTTTGAGAGAGTGCTTTTACTAATTTATCAGTCTTTTTCATCTGCTCATCAGTCTTCTTTATCTGTTCATCAGTTTGAGCTTGTGCTTCTCGTAGTTCTAGTATCGCTCTGGTTAGCTCTTCGTTTGTTATCATCGCCTATCCTTTGGTTCTATTATAGCAAAATTAAGTAAAGATTTAAATGGTATAGGCTCTTATGATCGATTCACCGACCACGCATCACGCAAATCAAATATCAATAAAATTTTATCTAACAACAGTGGTGATATGTAAGCTTGATAGATATATAATGTAACAAAGAGAGGTAACTTCATGGAAAGAGAAAACAAATTAAAAATTTTTAGCATATGGTTTCTTTTGAGTTTTATATTTATTGGTTGCGGAAGTAGCAGTCAATCCACGACTGCAAATGACAGCAAACAGAGTAAATATACTTTCGTAATGATTCATTTTGAAGCAGGATATCAAGGAAGGCTAAATAATGATTTACCGATAGATATCCCTCAAGAATATATGAATATGGATTTAGGTTGGCAAGCATATCTGTTTGATACAGCAAAAAAATTAGTTCAAAAAGCTGATAGTTATGGTTTTCATCTAACGCTAGCATTCAATCCACAATGGGCAGAGTATATTCTCTTAGATGATGCGAAAGTTAATCTTGTCAAGCAATGGCAAAAAAATGGTCATGAGATCGCCTTCCACCATCATTCGATAAATCATCCAGATTGGAATGGCTACTCCAATGATCCACTTGCACTAAACAGCACAACTCCTTTTTTGGGTAATGTAGATAAAGGATTAAATATAATAAGGAATTTAGCATTGCCTGCAAATGTGACAACAGCCATGATTAGTGGCTTGCCTATAGATATGCCTCAGAGCTATGAAGACACAAGCGATAGCTTGATATTTGCAGGGGGCAACCAATATAGTTCATTTGCACAATACGGTCAGCTTAGAAGCTTAAAACCACACAAAATTATAAAAAACAATGGTGCAGAAGTCACTTTTGTAACCCACAGACAGTTAACAAGCATATTGAATAATTATACGGTTGATGAAGCTTTGAATATCTTCAAGACAGAGTACAATAACATGCAAAATGATGAGATTTATGGAGTAGTATTTCACTGTTATGATTATCTTGTAGCAGAAGAGACATATAATGACTGGTTTGAATTTATAAAAAACAATAACGACACTATCAAAACCATTCATGAAGTTATTGCTGATTATAAATATGATATACCGATTCAGTAATTCTAATGTCTCCGATTTGCGCCCATTTCCATCCATCCTCGGTAATGCCAATGAATTAAGCACGACAGGGATCATGTATTGCAAAATCAACACATAACGAGGGCAAATTGTTATTTTTGTAGGTTTGGTATTTGGCGGTGCCAAGCCTACTAAGCGTGCAAGGTCAGTCATAAACCTTGATATACACTCTCCTCTATCTCTCTGCTTATCTGCTCCCTGTCTCTTCTTGCATCTATGATGATATGGTCTATATCCATATACTCCACCACTAGCCTCATCTGCTCTTGTACTTTGAGTAGATACTCTAGCCCACGAAGCTCTATACCATCTAGTTCTTTCTCTGAAGTTCTCTGCTTTAGTGTCGTGATATCGGTGATAAATAGTATTACCTTGTCTGGTAGTCTATCTTGAAGTGCAAATCTGTTGAGGTTGATTAGCGTATCTATATCGAACTGTTCATTTGCCAAAGCGTATGCCATACCAGATACAAACCCCCTATCTGATACTATCAGCTTATCTCTGTTTGGCTTGATGACTTGCTCGTAATGTTCTGCACGATCTGCCAAAAATAGTAGAAGCTCAGCTCTCTTGGACTCCAGAGTATCACCCAAAAGTATCTCTCTAGCCTTTAGACCAAAAGATGTACCGCCTGGCTCTTTAGTGGTGATGATATCGGAGTATTTTGTTTTGAGTATATCTATCTGTGTACTCTTACCACAGGTGTCTATACCCTCAAAAAGTATATACAACTTAAGACCCCTCCACTATCATGTCATAGACCACTGCTGGGACGAGGTGGTCTATCTTGCCATTGAAGTGAAGTATGGATCTCACCACTGACGAGCTGACAAATGCTTGTTCCAAACTCGGCATTAGATAGATGGTCTCTAGCTCTTTTTTGAGTGAAGCGTTGGCATAGCCCATCTGTAGCTCATACTCAAAATCACTAACTGCCCTAAGTCCTCGGATGATGAAGTTGGCATCAAGCTCATCAGAGAGGTTGACAAGCAGATTTTCAAACCCTATCACCCTAATCTTTGGATGACCCTTGGTGACGCTTTTTACCATCTCTATCCTCTGCTCTAGTGTAAACATAGGTTTTTTGGCTTCACTCTCAGCCACCGCTACTATGATCTCATCAAATATCTTGCAGGCACGACTGATGATATCCAAATGTCCATTGGTGATAGGATCAAATGTCCCAGGGTATATTGCTCTTCTCACTATATCCTCTTTTTCCGTATCCTCTTTTGTGCTACTCATATCTAGCTCCATCTCTTGTAAAGTTTATGTTTTATACCTAGTGTATCATACCATTTGCCTATGATAAATCTCTCCATATC
>WFMX01000177.1 GCA_015488875.1 Campylobacterota bacterium
AAGAGTAACATTCGAAGTTGGTGAAGGTCAAAAAGGCCCACAAGCTGAGAATGTAACTCCTCTCTAGGAATTGCAGCAAAATAGTAGGCGTAAGCCTGCTATACAAGATAAATCTTTCCAAAATTTCAACTCAAACATACCAATCCAACAACAATTCATATCTAAATCAATAAAATTACTCTAATCCTTAGTAGTGATAATGTACAATATATAAAAATATATCAAGGTGCAAAAATGTTCACAAGATTTAGAAGAAAAAGAATCAATCCAGTATTGAGAGATCTACTACAGGAGACTCACTTAAGTGTCAATGACTTCATATATCCACTGTTTGCTAGAAGCGGAGAGGGTATCAAAGATGAAGTAGGCTCTATGCCAGGTGTATATCAGATGAGTATAGATGAGATAGTCAAAGAGTGTTATGATCTCAAAGAGTTGGGTATCTACTCTATCATACTTTTTGGTATACCAGATATCAAAGATAGTGTAGGCTCTGATGCTATGTGTGATCATGGCATCATAGCCCAGACTGTCAGGGCAGTCAAAGAGACCCATCCAGATATCTTTGTGGTGACGGATCTGTGCTTTTGTGAATATACAGATCATGGACATTGTGGTGTGCTAGATCCAGTACTAGAGACTGTAGACAATGATATCACACTAGACAATCTAGCACAACAAGCTATCGTACATGCCAAAGCAGGAGTTGATATGATAGCACCTAGTGGTATGATGGATGGCATGATCACCGCTATTCGTGGTGGACTAGATAGAGCTGGATATGAAAATATACCGATCATGAGCTACTCTAGTAAATTTGCTTCTGCATATTATGGTCCATTTCGTGATGTAGCAGAGTCTACTCCTAGTTTTGGAGATAGACGAAGCTATCAAATGAATCCAGCCAATAGAAATGAGGCCATACTAGAGAGTATAGAGGATGAGAAAGAGGGTGCAGATATTTTGATGGTCAAGCCAGCTTTGGCATATTTGGATATTATCAGAGATGTCAAAGAAAATACCAGATTGCCATTGGCTTGTTACAATGTATCAGGAGAGTACTCTATGCTCAAGATGGCAGCAAAAGCAGGAGTGATAGATTATGATAGAGTGATGATGGAGACTTTGATGGCATTCAAAAGAGCAGGTGCAGATATCATCATCACTTATCATGCCAAAGAGGCTGCCATACTGTTGTCAAGATAAGATGATCAACTCCTCCATCCCTCTCTTTCTCTTTGAGAGGACTCCAAATTACTTAGATTTTGTTCAAGTCTTTTGACTTTTTTCTCTACGCCATCTATATCTCTTGTTTGTCTGCTTTCTCTATCACCACAGAAAGACTTCATAGCTAGCGTAGACAGAAACTCACCCAACAGCAGATTTTTACTACTAGATATAGTGGAGAGCAGATATATATTTTTGCCATCAAATATCAAAGTATTCCCATACCATCTATCTAGTTTACCTTTTTGGTGTATCAGTGTATGACCTATGGTGTATTTACCTCTTTTGAATATCTTGATAGGTATGGTCTGTGTAGTGCTATCACTTATACTCTTGGCTGACTTCATTAACATGTTATCTATGTCGTTTGAGATTTTTTTGATCAATTTTTTATAGTTTTGAGATTTGTCATTTTTCCAAAATTTTGGTATCTTCCGTAGGGTATATCTATCTATATCACCATCCTTATCTCTGTGCTGAAGATACAAGATATACTTATCGTTATCTTTGGATTGCCACCCTAATGGGGCGATGAGGCTTATCTTTTGCTTTTTATCGAAATATCTTCCGATATGATAGTGTGACAATAGATCATCGTCTAGCTCTTCATACTTCTTGTGTACTTTAGTATATAGAAATTCATCTTGCATTGTGGTGATTTTGAAACAACTTTTTGACTTCATAATCTCGGCATATAGTTTGTCTATATTGTTCTCCACTATCTTCTCACTTTTACTATCACCACTCTCTCTATATATGCGTGCCAATTTTCCCAACGCGTTTATGGTCTGCATACTTTTTATCCCATATAGTTTTTTACTCTTTTTTATTAGCTTGTCAGTAAC
>WFMX01000178.1 GCA_015488875.1 Campylobacterota bacterium
AAGCTTTTAGGAATGTATGGTGACGAGGCCATAGACACAGTAGACAAGTTCATCTCTGATGGATTAGTCAATGGACTCCACGAGATACAGATTATACATGGCACAGGTGGTGGGATACTCTCCAAGCTAGTGACAGAGTATCTCAAATCCCACCCAAAGATAGATAGATTTTATAGGATGGATGGCAACTTAGGTGTCACCATAGTAGAGCTATGAAGATAAATATCATCATCATAGATAAGAGATCAAAGGATAAGTTATATGCACCGCTCATAGAGCATTACAAGAAGATTTGCAAGCCATTTGCAAAGGTGGAGGTGATAGAGATTTTTGACAAAGATATAGCAAAAGCCCAAGATATATCTCCTGCATCAGCAAAATCCAGCTATACAAAAGCTTTTCAGAGATATATAAATAGTGGATACAATATCGCTTTAGATCCATCATCTAGTGAAGTGGATAGTTTCAATTTTGCAAAACTGCTTAAGGATAGAGTGGAAGTAAATCTCTATATAGGCGGTGCATACGGACTTGAAGAGGGTTTTTTAAGACAATGTAATAAATCAATATCATTTGGTAAAATTACACTTTCACATAAGTTGGTGAAAGTTGTATTGATGGAACAGGTATTTCGTGGACTATCCATCAACAACAATCATCCATATCATAAATAAATTAGGGATAAAAAATGCTTACCAAGACAGAATTAGAGAGTTTCAGAGTTCAGCTAAATAACAGAAAAGATCAGATAGAAAAAAATCTTGATAATACAAGTCAAGAGATGAGAGGCATGAGAAACCAAGACCCCAAAGATGATGCTGACTATGCTTCTATATCTGCAGGAACAGCCGTGGATAGTGCTATTTTAGAGCAGCAACGCCAAGAATTAGCAGAAATTGACCTTGCTTTGGATAAAATATCGAATGAAACATACGGTGTCTGTGAAATGTGTGAAGAGCCTATAGGTATAGAGAGGCTCAAGGTCAAAACATTTGCGCGTTTTTGCATAACATGTCGAGAGATAACCGAAAAAGAGCATAATTAAACAAAAGGATAAACAAATGCGTATAAGTCTATACTTCTTCTTCTCCCTTATTCTCATAGGATTGACGGGAGCATATATCCATACACTAAACTTGGGAAACCATATACACAAAATATTTGGACATGATATCAATCTTCCAGCAGCTGTATGGATAGTATTGCCCATGGGGATCTTGGCTTTTTTCTCAATCCTACATATGATGTACTATAGTATGATAAACTACTATTCCAAGAAAAAGTGGTTAAAAGATACAGAGACACTCAAAGATGCCTTATATTGGTCACTACTCAAAGAACCAAAAGAGCATAAGTATTTGACAAAAGAGTTAAGAAGCAATGGTAAGTTATTTTCTAAAGCTACCATAGATGTCAAAGGATCTACCGAAGGAATGTCTGATAAGTTTATAGATATCATAGCACTTATCAAGGATATAGAGAGAGGTGAGTATGTAGACCTCAAAGAGAAGAAGTTGGAAAAGAAGCTATCAAGAGAAAATCCAATCTACATCAAAAATCTGCTCAATAGACTAGATCTAGATCAAAAGTTTGTAGAGGATATATTGCAATCCACCTCCAATCAAGACAAAACGGTAGTCAAAAAGGCACTAGAGCTATTCTCTGCTAATGAGACATTCTTCAAGGCAAAGAAGTATGTCAAGATCTTCGATATAGAGAACTTTTTTACCATGGTTGATAGAGCCGCTTCTGGTGAGGATGTGGGTATGGACGAAGAGGTCTTGAAGTTTTTTGTAGCAGAGTTGCCATTTACTTGTAGAGAGTATATGAGATTAGCGAGAGTGTGCCTCAAGAAGTTCTCTCCAGATGCAAACCTCAAGATGTTTAGAGAGTTTAGGAAAAAAGACGAAAAAGCAAACCAGTCATACCTATATCTACTCTTTGAATATGAACTGCTAGAGAAGATAGAAGAGTTTTTGAGTGAACATGGCGAGAATGATTTCATCCGCTTCCGTGCATTGTATACACTCAAAAAGATGAATAACAAATATAATGTAGAAAATATGGTGAGTTCTTACGCAGTCTGCAATGAAAATTGATTTCTCCTCCCCTATATATGTATTAG
>WFMX01000179.1 GCA_015488875.1 Campylobacterota bacterium
ACTGTTACTACTGGTGCTGTATCACCTACGCTGATCTCTGTTCCTGCTAGATTACATACTGTGTCGTTCTTAAATGTTACTGTTGCCATTTTTGTTTCCTTTTTGATTGTTTGATAACCGTATTATGACTTAAATCAGATAAATTTAGTCTTAATTAGAATAATTCCAATAAATTCACCCCAAAATCATACTTTTAGAACTATTGTAATAGGTCAATATAGACGCTGTAGCCGTGCCTTGAGAGAAGATATGTATCTTTTGGTAACACATGTATTACTTACATATCTTCAGAAATCCATCACTATCTATAGATGCTTTTATCTTCGCATCTATATACTCTATGCCATCTATCATATATGTGATATCACTATCTTTTGTTACTATACCAGATATGAGTAACACTCCCACCTCATCACACAGTAAAGGCTCTAGGCTAGCACTATTTACTACGAGTAGCAGTATGTTTGACATCGGCATGCCTAAGCTACCTTTTTTTTCTCCTATCTGTGTAGTGAACTCTAGGCTCTCCATGATGTTTGGGATATTCAGAGTGATGATAGTGGATCTGCCTGATGGTATATATCCTCTATATAATCGAGAGGTAAATTTCTCTTCATATTTGGCGACTATACTCTCATCTGTATCATCGAAAATAACCGTACGCTTCAATGAGCCAAAATGTAGAGACTCTAGCATATCGCTACTACTATAAATCTCTAGCAGTTGTGAATTTGTCAGTAGTGCAGTAGTGCTATATCGTAGTGCAGCCCTGCCTACAGATTTGGGACTAGATGAATCTGGAGTATAGACTACAGGTCTACCTGAAAGTATAGTGGCTATAGATATGACTTCGCAACTTAGTGGTAGTGTAGATAGTATAGTGTCATCTTCTGCGAGATTGAGCATATCTTGAAATTGTCTTATTTCTGATAGTTTGTTGACCTCATCTCTATTTTTGAGATAAATCTTTTTGAGCAGGATTGTGGGTAGTACTCTCGTAGATATCCCTACTATAGTCATATCTGCACTAGATATATCTATCTTGTCTATATCGAATATCTCTATATTTTTGAGTAAAATATCTATATCTGAATTCTTGGATTTTAGCTTAGCAATATAGCTCTCTTTTGTGTATATACACTCTATATTGTGACTCCGAATAGTCTCTACAAACTTATCTGATGGCATAGCAGGGTCTATTACTATAGATGATGCAGAGGATATCTTAGACGCAAGTAGCAGAGTGATTCCATCTATAGAGGGCGGCAATAGTATGCCGATAGTTCCACTGTTTAACTCATCTATCTTTTTGCTATATAGTATAGTATCTATGAGTAAATTACTGTAGCTCACACGCCCCCGACTCAACTCTATAGCCGAGGTATCACTACCAAATCTTTTGGCTACCCTTATCCATTCTTGGGCTATAGTAGGCTGAGTTTTTTGATACTCTAGCCCTGATAGATACCCTAGCTTATGTATCTCTTTTTTGACTTGTGTAGCTTTGGAGTCTACAGGCATAGGTTTGCCAAAGTTTATGATGATATCCCTCTTTAGCTTCCGTCTTAGCTTTTTGTGGTGCGTTGAAGCTCTTGATAATCCATCACCCCATAAACCATGCAGATGAAATGGTATTATCACTCCACCGCTACCCTCTACCATTTTTTCAAAGCCTCTCTTGAAGCTACTTAATTGACCATTTCGGCTGATAGTTCCCTCAGGAAAGAGACAGATCACCTCTCCACTATCAAGTAATCTAGCTATGGAGAGTTTCGCACCCTTGATGCTCCTAGGCGATATGGGTATAGCACCAAAGAGCCTAAAGAATGGTTTGAGATACCATCTCTCATATATACTCTTATCCATCACAAATCGTATACGGCGAGGTATAGCCATCTGTACTAGTATCCAATCTATCCAAGATATATGATTTCCTAGTATCAGTACTGCATCATCTTTGGGAAAATTCTCTATGTTTAGTACCTTCACTCTGTATCTAGCTGATGCTACAAATAGTGTGATAAACTGTAGTAGATTGTCAGGCATATATCGCAGTAGCCATATAGTCGCCACAGCACTAAAGAGTAGCATAAGATAAAATAGTCCAATGCTATCTAACCCAAACATAGCAAACAGCACAGTCATCGCCAAAAATGTAAACATGACGATGTTTTGGATGAAGTTGTTGCCTGCGAGTACCATACCTAACTCATGTGTTCTGCTGTGGTACTGTATGAGTGCATTGAGTGGAACGATAAATAGACCAGACGATACCCCAAACATAAAGAAGTTGACCATATGTCCATATGGGCTAGATATCATAGGTAGCAGGAGAAGTGCCATAGATATACCCACCGCACCTAGCGGTACGCTACCTATAGATATATAAAATTTAGACATTTTGCCAGCTATCAGAGAGCCTATCACTATCCCTATACCTGCTATAGCCATCATGCCCTGCACCATGACTGTGTTGGTGACTCCTAAAGTGTTCTTGGCATACTCAGGAAAGCTAGAGAGTACTACTTGCGAGACACCCCAGAAGAGCGAAAGTCCCAAGATGGAGTAGAGTATCACATCTTTCTCTCTAAGTAGTGATAGGTTTTTGCGTAGATAATCACCCCTGATATACTTCTCGAAGTCGAACTTTTTGTGACTATCTATATGTGTGTTGGGCAGTCTATAAGCGAGCAAGAACTCTACTGTGCTGCCTGCCACTAGCATCCACCCTATAGGTGCTATGTGTTTGAGTATATCAGAGCTGCTGCTGTAGCTGACATCGCTTAGGTAGGATTCAAACAGTATGGAGTAGAGAAGTATGCCACCCAATATAGCCGTGGTGGTAGTGGCTTGGACTACACCATTACCCATGGTGATATATCTCTCTCCTGCCAACTCTTTGATATATCCATACTTTGCAGGGGAGTAGATGGCAGACTGCAACGCAAGCAAAAATGTAAACCCAAATGCAAGCTCAAACCACCCCATATAGTAGCACAGAGTGATAAATAGTGTGATGACTACAGCTACACCTGCGAGGAGTCTAAGTATATAGCTTTTGGGGTATCTATCACTCAAAAATCCAGATGGCGAAAAGAGTAGTATAAAGGGTAGGAGTATAAGGGCATTGACTATGGCAGTCAGCACTATCTGAGTCTCTCCATCATATATCTTAAAGACCGTATTTTGTATCACTATCTTATGCCCTAGATCGGTAAAGGCATTCAAAAACACTACTACGACATATGACAAAAATCCCTTTATCCTCCAGATACTCCTCTCTATATTGCTCTTCATACTATTCATCCTTTACGACTATCAAAGTTGGGAACTTATCAAAAACCTGTGATTTTAGATATTATATATTACCCAATATATCTTATTTTCTCACATCAATAACTCGACATAAGAGACTTTTAGTCAATATACAGCTTTACTGAGTATAATACAATCCATTTTCTTAATCGTAAGCGTAAATGAAAAAATATCTGTAAAGGAGTAGAATATGCCTAAAATGAAGAGTGTAAAAGGTGCTGTCAAGCGTTTCAAAGTCAAAAAAAGTGGCAAGATCAAAAGAGGTACGGCTTATAGAAGTCACATCCTCACAAAAGTCGATGGCAAACATCATAGATCTATGAGATCATCAAAATATATAGATCAGGCTGATGCTAAAAACATCAAAGAGATGATCAACTAATCATCAACGAAGCTGTTCCCCCGATAAGGGGCAAGTTCAAACAGAGATAATGTTTGACACCTAATACTAACCGAGTATTCGGACAAAAGTTCTAAGGTAAAGGAAAACAATGAGAGTAAAAACAGGTGTAGTCAGAAGTAGACGACATAAAAAACTATTAAAACAAGCTAGAGGCTTCTACAGCGGAAGAAGAAAACACTTCAGAAAAGCTAAAGAGCAACTAGAGAGATCACTCGTATATGCTTACAGAGACAGAAGACAAAAAAAGAGAGATTTTAGAAAATTGTGGATCATCAGAATCAACGCAGCTACAAGATTGAACGGTATGAACTACTCAACATTTATGCATGGTCTCAAACTAGCCAATATAGAGCTAGATAGAAAGATACTCGCAGATATGGCGATGAATGCTCCAGAGAGCTTCACCAAAGTAGCAGAAGCATCCAAGGCAGCTTTAGCAAAGTAGAAATTTACAAGAGGGGACATTGGTTTTGTGAGCGTAGCGAATCAAACCTGTGTCCCCGTATAAGTGAATATCCGACCTCAGCCAAAAAATGCACAAGATATTATCTATTTCACCTCTCTATTCATAACCAACCCACAACTTTCACGAAAACCAAAAAAGTGAGATCATAAATATCTGAATATTTGGGATATTTTCGATATAATTCAGTCAACATCACACAAGGGTAGCATGTGAATAGCAATTTCATCAAAATCTATTATACTATATTTACTCTTGTCGTGTTATCTTCGCTCTACTCATACTTTCGGCTAGACAAAACCATACTAGACTATATGTATCATCAATGGGGCAATCCAAACATACCATTTGGAGCTATACACACATTCTCACAGATAGGCAAATCGACATGGTATATAGTAGGCTCTATCATCGCCTATATCATATGGAGAGATAGAGATCCCCTCATAGCTAAGGCATCTATCTATATACTCTCTACTACTATCCTATCTGGAATAGCTGTCAACATCATCAAAGTTATCTTTGGTAGAGCTAGACCGATTTTATATATAAAAGAGCATATATATGGTTTTAGCTGGTTCAACCTAGATGTAGTACATAGGTCATTTCCATCAGGACACTCTACTACAGCTATGGCTGTAGCTGTAGCTTTTGCTCTACTTTTACCCAAATATCGCATATGGTTTATATCTTTTGGTCTAGCCATAGCATTGAGCAGAGTGATACTCACAGAACACTATCTATCAGATGTCATAGTGGGTAGCTTCTTGGGCTATAGTAGTAGTCTATTTCTCTATCGTATATTTTATCGTGAGCAAGAGAGTGTGAAGTGAGATATAGAGATATGAGCTATAGAGAGTCACACTATCCGACTATCATTTTGATATTGGGTCTGTTTTTTGGATTTTATTACAACTTAGGTTCGGTAGCACTATTTAACTTAGATGAGGGTGCATTTGGTGAAGCGACTAGAGAGATGATAGATAGTGGCAACTACCTCACCACTTACCTCAATGGTGCATTGAGATTTGACAAGCCCATACTTATCTATTGGCTTCAAGCACTTAGCGTTCATGCATTTGGATTGGGTGAGTTCGCCCTGAGACTCCCCTCTGCCTTGTCAGCTACTATGTGGGTAGTAGTACTCTACAATTTTGTCAAAAGTCATTACGATAGAGAGTTGGCGTTTGTATCTGCCTTTATGATGGCTACCACTCTACAGATAAGCATCATAGCCAAAGCCTCCATAGCAGATGCCCTGCTCAATCTACTCATAGCATCTAGCATGTTTCTCTTCTATAGATACTATACTCATAGAACAAAATTACATCTATATCTACTATTTTTATTTGTAGCATTAGGAGTGCTTACCAAAGGTCCTGTAGCTATATTGATACCTTTGGCTGTGAGCTTCATCTTTTTGGCGATAAAGGGCGAACTTGAAGTATGGATAAAGATGGTATTTAACCCCATAGGAATACTCATATTTTTGGCAGTAGCTATGCCGTGGTATATACTAGAGTATCTCGACCAAGGAGAGAGGTTTATCGATGGATTTTTTCTCAAACACAATCTCGATAGGTTCAATACTTCACTTGAAGGTCATAGCGGTAGCCTCTTTTATTTTATACCTGTAGTATTGATAGGCTTGACACCCTACACTACTTTGCTAATCCGTGCCATTAGAGATATCAAGCTATGGTTTAGAGATGATTTGACTCTATTTTTGATAGTCTGGTTTGGCTTTGTCTTTATCTTTTTCTCTCTATCTGGCACTAAATTACCACACTATGTGATATATGGATATACACCGCTTTTTATATTGATGGCTCTATCTATAGATAAGATTCGTTCTGATGTGATGTTGCTACTGTCTCCTGTGATACTGTTTGTTATACTACTTATACTGCCTCATATAGTCCCATTCGCCGAGCCATATATCAAAAAACCATTTGTCAAAGCCATGGTGAGTAGTGGAGTAGATGAGTTTGGGTGGTGGTGGAGTATCTTCTTTGTCTTGTTGATAGGGCTATACTTGTGGATGATGAAGAGCGACAGACTTAGTAGAAGGTATAAGATGTTTGCGATGGGTATCACCACGATGATAACTATCAATGGCATAGTGATGCCCACATATGCCTCCATCACACAAGAGCCTATCAAAGAGGTGGCGCTCATAGCCAAAGAGAGAGGATATGATATATACTTATGGGAGTTCAATGTGCCTACTTTCATGGTATACAGGGAGCAATTGACGCATAGAGAGAGACCGAGCAAAGGCGATATAGTAGTGACCAAGATAGACAAGTTAAATAATTTCGGAGAGTATAAAATGCTATATAACAAACATGGGGTAGTGATGGCAGAGATACGGTAGGTTTGGTTTTTGGTTTTTGGTAGGGGTCAGGTGACAATGATTTGCGTAACGAAGTGGAGTGAATCGTTGTCACCTGACCTCGACTGTAGCATAACGGTATTGCAGTTTAGCCGAGGTCAGGCGATTGCGATGTATTCCGCTACGCTCCACGCATCACAAATCACCAGACCCC
>WFMX01000180.1 GCA_015488875.1 Campylobacterota bacterium
ACCAAAAACTCTCTAGTAGAGCCTAGTATCTCTCTCTTCTCTATACCTTTAAATAGCCCTACTCCGTGATTTTCATGGACTATATAGTCATTTGGTTTCAGCTCATCTAATATGATAGATGCTTTTTTGACTCGTCTCTTTTTGATAGGCTTATTGAGTGAGATGATGAGATGATCATCACTAAGTATATTGACTATACCATCTATATATTTTATCTCCAAGCCATCAAAACTCTCTAGCTCACTACCTCTGATGATAGATTCATTTCTCGCTATGATGCTGATCTTTTTGTCTTTATGGGCTTGTAATAGTGGGTTTGGCTTGACCACTTCTAAGTCTCTATATCTTTTAGCAGGTGGTACTACAGCAGTAGGAAGAGATGTAGCCTCTACCAATGGGGTATCTAAGCTATATATCTCCACTATCTCACTAGCCATATCTGAAGCAAATATAGACTCGAAATTTTCTGCATAGCTATGAGCCAAATCGTCCAAATGCCAAAGTCCAAGGCTATCTATATCTTTGATGAAAGTATCATAGTTGCTAAATTGACATCTGCTTTTCCAAGCTTCAAACTGCTCTAAGCTTATATCCAAATAGGTAGGGGTAAATTCTATACTCTCCAACTCATCGGCTACACTCTTTTGGGTATCTTCATCGTATACTCTGATGCTCTCCACCTCATCATCAAATAGTGATAATCGATATGGTTTTATAGAGTTGATGGGGTATATATCTATGATGTCGCCTCGCACAGAGAGTTCACCTCTACTTGATGCTATATCTACGAAATGATACCCCCAACTATACATATGCTCCTTAAACTCATGTAGCTTGATAGTGTCACCAAACTCTATGCTCTTACTGCCAAAATACTCCTCTTTAGGGAGTGGCAGAAGCATAGTGCGGACAGGCGAGATAAGTACTCTATGTTGCGTAGAGCGAAAATAGCTCCAGAGTGTAGAGAGCAGAGAGTATATCTCATCTTGATAAGCTCTCAGATCTTCACCCACACTCACTCTAATATCTGGCAATACAAATGGCTCTAATGATGCCACTCTAGCTACATCAGCCACGATTGTAGCTTCTCTGTCATCTTTGGTGATTATGAGTAGTGAAGTTGTATCTTTTTGGTTTTTAAAGTATTCGTAGATATTGCTTTGGTTCATTCTCTCTTCTTTGTGCTATCTTTCTGAAAATTTCTAAGTGTTGATCTTTATAGACTATGATTCGTTGAGGAAGCATAGATAAGCTATTGCAATAAACTACACAAGAACAAAACTACCAACATATCATCCAATGCCAATAAGTAAACGATGGACAGGTGCTTTAGCTCCGTAAATTAAGGAGAGGCTGAAGCCATCTCGTCCAAAAAAAGCTTATTTTCTTGGCATTGATATTTAGCTTAGATAGACACTCTGTGAGTACAGAGTGTCGAGATAGTCAAACACTAATCAAATAGTAACTTAGTGTCCACATCCGCAGCTACCGTCTTCACAGTGAGCTCCGCCTACTTGACCACTAGCGACTTCATCTTCTGTAGCCTCTCTAGCCTCTAGTACAGTCACTGTAAACATAAGGTCTTTACCAGACAATGGGTGGTTGTAGTCTATTGTTACTGTATCGTCCGTGAATGCTTTGACCATTACTTGTACTGTCTGACCCTCTTCGCCTTGACCATAAAGCATCATACCCTCAGTAAGCTCTATACCTTCAAATTGATCTCTTGGTAGCTCTTGAAGAGCTTCTGGGTTGATATCACCATATGCGTCAGCTGCATTTACTAGGATATCTCCATTTTCTCCAGGCTCCATACCTACTAGTGCTTTTTCCAATCCTGGGATGATTTGACCAATACCAGTGATGAACTCTAGTGGTGATGAATCTCTGTTGGAGTCTACTATCTCTGTAGTACCTACCTCTTTTACATCATATGATATCGCTACTACACAGTTGTTTGCTTCTATTGCCATCTTTTATCCTATTTTTAAATTTTTGCTATTGTAGCTAAGCAAACTTTATACTCCCTTATCAATATAGAGATATTGTAAGCTTTTCTACTTTTGGATCTATTTATATCACTTTTTTCTTGTGATCTCTGCACCTAGCTTTGTGAACTTACCCTCAAGATCATCATATCCTCTATCTAAGTGATATATACGATGTATGTTTGTAGTGCCATTGGCTACGAGTGCGGCAAGTACTAGAGCAGAGCTTGCCCTGAGGTCTGTTGCCATCACATCGGCACTATTGAGTGACTCTACAGGGTGTATGGCGGCTATATTGCCTTTGAGCCATATATCTGCACCCAATCGGTTGAGTTCACTCACATGCATGAAGCGATTTTCAAATAGCCTCTCCTCTATGACAGATTCGCCGTCAGCTATAGAGGCTACTGCCATAAATTGTGCTTGCATATCTGTAGGAAACCCTGGATACTCCATAGTCACCAACGACACAGGCTTCAGAGTCTCAGCAGGGTGTATGGTGATGGAGTCACTCGATATGTCAAAGCTACATCCCATAGATTCTAGCTTGTTTATAGATGCTCTTATATGCTCTGGGTTTACACTATCTAGTGTGATAGTGGACTTGGTGATAGCACCCGCACATAAGTATGTACCAGCCTCTATACGATCAGGTATGATCTCTGTAGTTTGAAATGTAAGTGGCTTGCGATCGCTACCCACTATACTAAGCTCACTACTTCCTATACCCTCTATGTGGATACCTGCACTCTGTATCATTTCACATAGCTGTACTATCTCTGGCTCTTTTGCGGCATTGATGATAGTAGTGGTTCCTTTGGCTAGAGCTGCAGCCATTATGATGTTTTCTGTGCCACCTACTGTGATCTTGTCAAAGATGATCTTGGCACCTTTGAGTCCATCTACTGCCTCTGCACGCACATATCCACCCTTGATCTCTATGGTAGCACCCATCTTTTCTAAAGCACTCAGATGTAAGTCTATCGGTCTCTGTCCTATAGCACAGCCACCTGGTAAGCTGACTTCGCACTCACCAAAACGAGCCAATAGAGGACCTAGCACTAGTATTGATGCACGCATTTGAGATACTATCTCATATACAGCCTTGGTAGAGTTGATATAACTATTGTCTATAATGGCTCTATCACCATCATGCTCTACTTTACCACCAAGCATAGTCAATAGGTGCAAAAGAGTTCTGATATCCACCACATTTGGCAAATTTGTCAACTCCACCTTTTTGTCACTCAAAATAGTTGCTGCTATTACTG
>WFMX01000181.1 GCA_015488875.1 Campylobacterota bacterium
ATAAGAGACAGTTTTCTACCTGTCTCATAGCTATCACCACAATTTTCTATAGTAGCCGACCTTAGCCTAGTAGCATCAAATTGTGTCAATGAAATAACAGTTTTGCCCGTAGATATCTTGCCTGAAGATATCTCTCCATCAGTAGTAGATCCGATGATAGTCGCATTTGGCAGAGTAGTGGATATGGTATTTACTATTTTTTGTAATATATCTTTGTCAGTTACTCCTGAAAATATTTGGACAAGTAGCTTATCATTATCTATAATATTATTAGAGTCTAGAAAGTCATTGAACTCATCTTCTATTGTGTAGTAGGTACTATATGATTTCACCATCTCTCCTATACGAGCTAACTTGGATTTAGGCTATTGCTTGAAACTTATTTCACTAGTCAGAAATGATAACTTATCATCACTTCAAAATTTAGTATACAGTATCAAAAATATATAGTACCATGTTTTAGAGAAAAAGAGAGTATTTTGTGCATATATTATAAGTTTTTATAAAGTTAAATGTTTCGATAAGAGTCTATCAATTAGATAATTGATATAGAATTACTTGATAATAGTATCTTTTTTGACTCTATGAGGTTTGTCAACGCTCTCTTGTAACTCTTTTTGCTCAATCCAAATAACTCTTTGATATCATCTGCATCGCTCTTGTAAGTAAAAGGTATCTCCCCTCCTCTTTGAGCGATGATGGATAGTATCTTCTCTGTATCTTTGTCACTATTTGCTTTTTTTCCCATGGGTCTGAGAGAGATATCCAATTTTCCATCCTCCCTTATATTTTTGATATACCCTTTTCTTCTGTCGCCTTTTTTTAGGGTTTCAAATATCTCATTCTTGAAAAGCATACCCTCATATAAGCTATCTACTATCACCTTGTACCCTAGTGGTGTTTGGGCTAGTATGAGCATATATACCTCTTGACTTTTGTGTAAACTTTTTGTCTCGTATGAGAAGTATTTGCCTATCTTTTGGGTAGCATAGAGTCTATCTGTCTTTTCGTCCAAACATACACGAAGTATATATTTGCTACCAATACTAAAATACTCTTTCTGTTGAGATAGTGGTACAAATAGATCTTTGGGCAATCCCCAGTTGACAAATGCACCATATGATTTATAATCAACTACTGTGAAGTATCCATACTCTCCTAGCTTGGCATATGGCATCTTGGTAGTCGCTACAGGTCTATCCTCTGAATCTGTATATACAAATACATCTACAAGTGAACCTACAGTCATCTCCTCCTCTATCACATAGCTGTTTGGCAGTAGCACCTCATCATCATTTTTGGACTGTAGATATAGCCCTGGTTCGGTATCCCTAACCACCTCTAGTCTATTCATCTCCCCTATCTTTATCATCAAACTCTTCATCTCTATCCTACCTCTCTGTAAATGTATACTGTTTTGCTTTTAGTATAGGCTTGAGTATATAATCCATAATACTCTTCTTGCCAGTGACTATATCGACATTGACCGTCATACCTGGTATGATTTTTAGTGGTTTACTTTCACTACCTAGATGATTTTTGTTTGTCTTGATATGGATAGTATAGAAGGCATTGTCTTTCTCGTCCTTGACTGTATCTGCACTGATATGCACCACTTCGCCATCAAGACCACCATATATACCAAAGTCATATGCAGAGAACTTGACTATTGCCTTTTGTCCAGGATATACAAATGCTATATCTGATGGTTTTATCTTGACCTCTAGCCACAACACATCATCGGTAGGCACTATCTCTATGAGATCTTCACCTGGCTTGATGACCCCACCCACTGTGTGTACATATAGCTTTTGGATTATACCCTTGATAGGTGAACGAACTAGAGTCCTGTCTATTTGGTCATTTAAAGCACAAGTACTCTCTTTGACTCTCATCAGCTCTGCTGTTACTTCATTGAGTTCTTTTTTGGCTTGGTTTTTGAAGTCACTCTCTGTCTCTTCTACATTGTTTTCTACTTCGCTTATGCTAGCTCTTATCCTAGGTATTGAATGTGCCGCACTGTTGAGGTCTTCCTCTAGCTTGCTCTGCTCTCTCTGTAGCTTCATATAGGCAACTTTTGATTTGACACCTTGTGCCACCATTGGCTTCATCATGGAGACCTCTTTTTGGATGAGCTTTGTAGAGTTTTTGAGAAGTTTCAATCTACTTTCTGTCTCTTTGTACTCTTGTACCTTCTGCTCTTCCTGGTCTCGAAGCCCACGAATCTTTGCGTTCATTTGACTCTTTCTACTCAGATATAGACTCTTTTCATTATATATGAGTATAGGCTTCACCTTCTCTATCTCTTTGCTTCCGTTGAACTCTTTGCCATAGGCTTCTGCCGTGAGACGAATGATTTTTGCCTCTAGCTCAAACTCTTTGATCTTGGTAGAGTCTAGTTGGGATTCTGATTTTTGATTATCTATCTTTAGTAGTGCTTGGTTTTGCTCTACTGTATCACCCACTTTTACCAATATCTTCTTGACTATACCACCCTCTAAGTTTTGCACCATTTGATTTTTGCCACTTGGTACTACCGATCCAGAGCCACGAGTGATCTCATCTATCTGCGTCAAAGATGCCCAAATGATAAATAGCGTAATCGCCGTAATCCAAAAGTAGAGTACCCACTTCATCTTTTTGGGTGTCTGCTCCGCCATTGCAGCACTTAGACTGTTGACAAACTCATAATCCTCTGTTGATAAATTACGCTTCATTTTTCTTCCTCCTGAGTGACTCTAGTACTTGTTCCCTAGGACCATCTAAAAAGACTTTGCCTTCATGCATCACTATAACTCTCGGTGTATTTGATAGTAGTGAAAGCTTTTGAGTGACAAGTATCAGCGTCTTCCTCTCAAATGCTTTGCCAAATTTTTTCATCAGTAGAGTTTCACTCAATTGATCTAGTGCGTTTGTCGGCTCATCCATCAGCATCACAGGAGAGTCCGATATCAATGCTCTAGCTATACCTATACTCTGCCTCTGACCACCTGATACACCTTGCCCTCTCTCCCCTATAGGCATATTGTAACCCATAGGATGTCTCTTGACAAACTCATCTACTCCGCTTAGTTGTGATGCTATGAGTAGCTCTTCATCACTTGCTGTTGGTGACCTATGTAGTATGTTGTCCTTTATAGTTCCTCTAAATAGCCCTATATCTTGACTCACATACCCTACAAATCTACGCAATCTAGCAGGGTCTATCTGTGAGATATCGACATCATCTATGAGTATAGAACCCTCATCAGTATCATAGAGCTTAAGTATGAGCTTCTCTATAGTGCTTTTGCCAGATCCTATCCTACCGATGATACCCACATGCTCACCTGGCTGTATGGTAAATGAGACCTCTTTGAGTGCAGGCATTTCACTCTCAGGATATGAGAATGTTACATTCTTGAACTCTATCTTGCCCCTAAATGCATCCCTCTCTATGAAGTGCTGGTCAGATAGCCTCTCCATGGGTTGCTTAGTGATGTTGTTGATAGTATCGTATGCTGATTTAGCATCACTATAATTTGTAAGTAGTGCCGCCATCTGACCCATAGGAGCTACTGTACGAGATGAGAGTATCACTATACCTATGAGTCCACCCATCGTCAACTCCAAATCCTTGATCATAAAGACACCCATCACGACTATAAGCACCGTAGTGAGCTGAACCAAAAATCCTGTGATGGTAGGAACTGATGCCGAGAGCATTCTGGAGTGTAGAGACTTTTGGGCTATCTCGCCTACACTCTCCTCCCACTGCCATTGAGTACGACCTGCCATCCCCTGGGTCTTGATGGTCTCTATGTTGTTTAGAGACTCTATCAAGATACCATTTTTTCTAGCAGAGGCTTCATGTGTACTCTCTATGCTTCGCTCTAGTGGCTTTCTGATGATGAGAGC
The DNA here is from genome assembly GCA_015488875.1 of Campylobacterota bacterium. GTDB lineage: Bacteria > Campylobacterota > Campylobacteria > Campylobacterales > Sulfurovaceae > SZUA-451. The sequence continues at coordinate 3,898 of WFMX01000181.1, forward strand.
GTAGAGTATGATGAGCGTCATCATCACTATAGGTACTATGACTATCATGCCACCAATATAGTATATCACTAGCAAAAATATGATAGCAAACGGTATATCTATCA
>WFMX01000182.1 GCA_015488875.1 Campylobacterota bacterium
TTATCTTCCTAGCCATATTGGTGCAATTGATGAAATTGCAGGCAAAACTTATCGAGAAGTACTTCCCCGAGAAGGAAGCTGTCGTACCATCTAGGTCTGCAACCAAAGCAGTAGATGAGGGAGCTAGAACAGCCGCCATCATCGCTGCTATCACAGAGTTCAACAAAAACAAATCAACTAAGGCATAAACATGGCAAAAAAATATATAGATGTAATGGATACGACTTTTAGAGATGGATTTCAATCTGTCTTTGGTGGTCGTGTTCTCATGGATGACTTCTTCCCTGCTGTAGAGGCGGCGAAAGAGGCAGGTATCAAACATTTTGAGTTTGGTGGTGGTGCTAGATTTCAGAGTCTCTATTTTTACCTACAAGAGAATGCTTTTGAGATGATGGACAAGTTCCGTGATATAGTAGGTCCAGAGGCAAATCTGCAAGTACTTTCAAGAGGTATCAATACAGTGATGCTAGACACTGGAAGTAGAGAGATGATAGATCTATTTGCTGAGCTGTTCAAAAAACATGGCACAACTACAGTGAGAAATTTCGATGCACTCAATGATGTGAACAACCTCATATATAGTGGAGAGTGCGTAAAGAGACATGGTCTCAACCATGAAGTAGTAGTGACTATGATGGATCTACCTCCAGGTTGTGAAGGTGCTCATGATGTAGCATTCTATGAGAAGACTTTGAGGAATATACTCGATAGTGGATTGGAGTTTGACTCTGTATGTTTCAAAGATGCCAGTGGTACTTCAAACCCACACAAGATATATGAGACTATCAAGATGGCTAGAGGACTATTAGGCAAAGATGCTCATTTGCGATTGCACACACATGAGACAGCAGGTGTTAGTGTAGCTGCATATTTGGCGGCACTCGAAGCTGGGGCTGACGGTATAGATATGGCCGCATCACCAGTGAGTGGTGGTACAAGCCAACCAGATATCTTGACTATGTTGCATGCTACCAAGGGTACTGACTACAATCTAGGCGATTTAGAACTACCAAAAATACTCAAATATGAAGAGAGACTTCATACTTGTCTTGAGGATTATCTCATACCGCCTGAAGCTACACAAGTATCTCCACTTATACCATTCTCACCTATGCCTGGTGGTGCATTGACTGCAAATACGCAGATGATGAGAGATAGTGGAAATCTTGAAAAGTTCGATGAAGTCATTTTGGCTATGAAAGAGGTAGTTGAGAGAGGTGGATATGGTACATCTGTGACACCTGTAAGTCAGTTCTACTGGCAGCAAGCATATGCCAATGTAATGTTCGGTCCTTGGAAACAGATAGCGCCAGGCTACGGCAGGATGGTACTAGGGTACTTTGGCAAGACACCAGTCGAGGCTGACAAAGAGGTGATAGAGATGGCATCCAAACAGCTAAAGCTAGAGCCTACTACAGAAAATCCTCTCGATATAGCAGATAGAGATGTAAATAAATCTATCGCGTACTGGACGAAGGTACTCGAAGAAGAGGACCTAGAGACGACTAAGGAAAATGTCTTTATAGGTGCATCTTGTGACAAAAAAGGCATAGCGTTCCTCAAGGGCGAAGGTCCATTGATGGTAAGAAAAAATAGTGAAGAAAATAATAGTGGAGAAGTAGACATGGCAGGTAATTATACAGTAGTAGTTGATGGTAAGAAGTTTAGCGTACAAGTAGCAGAGGGTGGAGAAGATATACAAGTAGTAGAGTCAGTAGCACCTACAGCTACGCCAGCACCTACAGCTACACTAGTAGATGGCGGAGAGGGTAGCATCAAGATAGATTCGCAAACTCCAGGTAATGTATGGAAGATACTACTCTCTCCAGGTGATAGTGTCAAGGAGGGCGATAAGATAATGATACTAGAGGCTATGAAGATGGAGATAGATATCACAGCACCTCAAGATGGTGTCATCAAATCTATCAATGTCAATGTCAACGATTCAGTAACTGATGGACAACTTCTAACAACAATGGAGTAGAGATGAGAATAAAAAATTTCTTACTTATGTTGCTACTAGTATTTGTGACATTTAATGTCACACTAAATGCTACAGAACATGAGCAGACCAAAGTCTCTGCCAACGAGACAAAACAAGAGAGTACATACGAGTCTAAAGGCATAGGTGAAATGATGTCAGGCTTCTATGGAACTACAGGACTCAAAGCGATCATAGAGCCAAAAGATGGCGTGACCAATGGTGAAGGTCAAGAGATGAGTATCTTTGCACAGGGCTGGGGCAGGGTTATAATGTTTATCATTATATTTATACTCTTTTATCTAGCTATAGCCAAAGGTTTTGAGCCATTACTACTGCTACCTATAGCATTTGGTGGGTTGCTGGCAAATATACCTATAGCCAATATGACTAGTGAGCATGGAATGTTGGGTATTATTTACAACATGGGTATAGCCAATGAGTTCTTTCCACTACTGATATTTATGGGTGTAGGTGCCATGACTGACTTTGGTCCTCTACTGTCACGCCCTAAGACTGCACTACTAGGTGGTGCAGCACAGTTCGGTATATTCGGCTCTTTGGTTGGTGCTGCTGCCTTGTCTCAATATACAGGTATGGTAGACTTCACACTTAAACAGTGTTCGGCTATTAGTATCATCGGTGGTGCTGATGGTCCTACCTCTATCTTTATCGCTTCAGCACTAGCTCCTGAATTACTCGGTGCTATAGCTGTGGCAGCATATTCATACATGGCACTTGTCCCAGTGATACAGCCTCCGATAATGAGAGCTCTCACCACCAAAGAAGAGAGACAGATAGTCATGAAGACTACTAGAAAGGTAAATAAGCTTGAGAAACTTATGTTTCCGTTGGTCGTTATAGTGATGACTATACTTGTGCTACCTGATGCTACACCCCTGATCGGTGCTTTTGCTTTCGGTAACTTCGCCAAAGAGTCAGGTGTGGTTGATAGATTGTCAAATGAGATGCAAAACTCACTTATCAACATAGTCACTATATTTCTAGGACTTGGTGTCGGCTCGAAGCTGGCATCAGATAAGTTTTTGGTGATGGAGACTTTGGGTATCATGGTGATTGGTCTCTTGGCATTTGCAGCTGGTACAGCGGCAGGTGTCTTGATGGCAAAAGTAATGAATAAGTTTTCAGATGAGCCTATCAACCCACTCATAGGAGCGGCTGGTGTATCGGCAGTGCCTATGGCAGCGAGAGTTGTGAGCAAAGTGGGATCAGAAGAGAAGCCAGGTAACATCTTGTTGATGCATGCTATGGGTCCCAATGTAGCAGGAGTTATCGGCTCTGCGGTTGCAGCAGGTGTGTTGCTCTCCCTATTTAAATAAAAGAGGAAAATATGACGACTAGAAAACCAAACGGACTTGATGATCTTGGACTTTCAAATATAGGTAAAATATTTCACAATCCAAGCTATACAGAAGTACAAGCACACGAAGTAAACAAAAAAGAGGCAAAGCTAGCTACTAGCGGTGCTACTATGTGTGATACTGGTATCTTTACGGGTAGGAGTCCAAAAGACAAATACTTCGTAGATCAAGAGCCTTCCAACAAGCATATAGCTTGGGGCGATGTCAATAAGCCTATCAAGAAAGAGATATATGAGGAGTTGTTAGAGTTGACCAAAAAGCAACTATCCGACAAGGATATATATATCATTGATGTCTATGCTGGCTCTAGTCTCGCTAGTCGCAAGAAGGTTCGATTTGTTACTGAGATAGCATGGCAAGCACACTTTGTCAAAAATATGTTTATCAGACCACCAGAAGATGAAGTCAATGAGTTCTTACCTGATTTTGTAGTATACAATGCTTGCAAAACTAGTAATGAAAAGTGGGAAGATCATGATCTCAACTCTGAAGTTTTTGTAGTATTTAATGTGGAGGACAATGTATCTATCATCGGTGGTACATGGTATGGTGGTGAGATGAAAAAGGGTATCTTCTCTATGATGAACTACTGGCTACCACTAGAAAACAAACTCTCTATGCATTGCTCTGCCAATGTTGGTAAAGATGACGATGTGTGTCTATTTTTTGGTCTCTCTGGTACAGGTAAAACTACACTATCTACAGATCCAAATCGTGCTTTGATCGGTGATGACGAGCATGGTTGGGATGAGTATGGTGTATTCAACTTCGAGGGTGGATGCTATGCAAAGGTAATCAATCTAGATCCTCTAGGTGAGCCAGAGATATATGGTGCTATCCGTCAAGATGCTCTACTAGAAAATGTAGTTTATGATGAGTATGGTGAAGTTGATTTTGATGATGGCTCAAAGACAGAAAATACTAGAGTCTCATACCCTATAGAGCATATAGATAATCACAAAGAAGATTTGATGGCTGGTCACCCTAGCAATATCATCTTCCTTACTGCCGATGCTTTTGGTGTGCTACCTCCTGTAAGTAAACTCACCAAAGAACAAGCTATGTATTACTTCCTAGGTGGATACACTGCAAAGGTAGCAGGTACAGAGAGAGGTATCACTGAGCCAGTTGCGGTATTTAGTGCATGTTTTGGTGAAGCGTTCTTGCCTCTGCACCCAACAGAGTATGCGAAACTATTAGGTGACAAGATAGATGAGCATGGCGTAAATGTATATCTACTCAACACAGGATGGACAGGTGGTGTCTATGGTGTAGGCAAGAGAATGAGCCTCAAAGATACTAGAGCATGCATAGACTCTATACTCAACGGATCTATCAATGATGCGAAGTTTGAGACTATTGATATCTTCAATCTATCAGTTCCTACTATGCTAGATGGCATCTACAACAATACTATACTGAACCCTAGAAATACTTGGGACGACAAAGAGGCATATGATAAAACTCTCAAAGAGTTGGCAGGTATGTTTATCGAAAATTATAGTCGTTATGATGGTCATGGTTCAGAGTTTGACTTCTCAAGTGCAGGTCCACAACTGTAAGTTTTTAGATGGTAAAAACAGTAGGAACGGTAAAACGGTAGGGGCCTGGTGATAATGATATGCGTAGCGAAGCGAAGTGTATCGTTATCACCTGACCTCGGCTGTAACAATTAGGGGACATTGGTTTCGTGAGCGAAGCGAACGGAAGCTGTGTCCTCGTATAGAAATTGTTCGACCTTGGCTGAGATATAACGGTGTTGCAGTTTAGCCGAGGTCAGGTTATTCATGATACATTC
>WFMX01000183.1 GCA_015488875.1 Campylobacterota bacterium
ATGCCAAAAGTAGCAAGATGATGGCACTAGACCCAGATATAGAGCCGCTACAAGAGAGAGCCATATTAGATGCAAAAGGTAGACATGACTCAGTAGGTGGTGTAGTCGTGACAGAGGCTACAGGAGTGCCTGTAGGTTTGGGCGAACCACTATACTACAAATTGGACGCTATATTGGCAGAAGCCATGATGGGCATCAATGCAGCAAAAGCTGTAGAGATAGGTGATGGCATAGAGAGTAGTCATCTAAAAGGCTCACAAAACAACGACCCAATCAAAAAAGATGGTTTTGTCAGCAACCACTCTGGCGGTATGCTAGGTGGCATCAGCAATGGAGATAGGGTAGTAGTCAAGACTCACTTCAAGCCGACTCCATCTATATTTCAACCTCAAGAGACTATAGAAAAGAGTGGCGATGAGGTGGTGTGTGAACTCAAAGGGCGACATGATCCTTGCGTAGCCATCAGAGGTGCTGTGGTATGTGAAGCTATGATGGCTCTAGTCTTGGCAGATATGACACTACTCAACATGGGCAAAAAGATGGAACATCTAACCACTATATATAAGAGAGGTAACTAATCATGCGAAAGATAGCGATAGGTATATCATCCATAACTGTACTGTTTTTGATCTACTACTTCACCATAGGCAAACAGCAAGCCATAGATGAACTCAAAGTAGCAGTAGATAGAGAGCTAAAGACTCTGCAAAAGAGTGGTTTTACCATCGAAGATAGAAATATCTCAAAAGATAGTGAACACTTCATCATTCACTATGCCGATAGTAAAAAAATAGCAAAATACTTAAATAGTAAAAATATAGAGATGAGTGTAGATAATTCACGAGAGTTTGAGGGTATGAGATTGGCTACAGATATACACTACCTTGATGGATTGTATAGTGCCATATCTGTAGACCTATACCCTATCTCACTCTCAAATGAACTTGTGGAGAGTCTCTCTGTGGCAGACAAAAAGACGATGGAGAGAATCATCAAAGAGAAGATAGTTCTACTGCATGTAGATATCAACAAGCTCTTCAACTCATTTAGAGGTGCATTAAAGGATATAGATACCACGATAGTGAGTAGTGATGACAACTTCACTATATCTAGCAAGGGAGTTAAATTTGGCGGTGATTTCGACAAAAATATACTCATCTCCTCATATCAAAAGATAAATAGAGCAGAGGTGACTTCGAAGGTTGGATTGAGACTTCTCATAGATAGTAGTAACGGCTCATATGAGAGAGGCGATACTGCGTATGAGTATAGTAGTAGCTATGAAATCAAATCATTGGTGGCACAGCTCGGCAAGAGTATCAAGCTCTCCATAGATGACATAGATATCAAATCTGACGGCAAGACCAAAGACAATATGGCATCTATCTCATATAGTATGAAGGTCTCAAAGGTAGATATCATCCAGCCTGATGGAAACTATATGCTAAATGGGATAGACAACCTCATGAGTGTAGAGAACTTCTCTACTGAAGCCTTGGAGAAGTTGACCAAAGTAGACAGAAGTGATAAAGAGGCTGTTGCGAGAGTCATGGAACATCTACTGTCCAAAGATCTCACCCTAAAAGTAGATAGACTCTCTATAAAAGAGATCAAAGAGCCATCCCACAAGGAAGCTATAGATGGTTTTCAGATAAACGCATCGTCAAATATCATCAAACCTATAGATTTCGTAGCATTAAAGCAAAATCCAATCTCAATAGTCGATTATATAGGTGCCAAAGTACATATAGAGCTATCAGACAAATTGTATATAGTATTGCAAAAGCGTCCAGAGATGATGATACTAGCTATGATACTCAAACCTATCAGCAAAAAAGATAAAATGTTGTTTGATTTGGACTATACATCAGGTAGCCTCTTGATCAATGGCAGACCTCTACTATAAGATATGAGAGTCCATCAAAACTTCAAGCCATATCTCGCATACTCCGCCTCTGCTGGTAGTGGCAAGACATTCGCCCTAGCAGTCCGATATATATCACTACTCTTCATGGGTGAATCACCTAGCTCCATACTAGCTGCCACCTTTACCAACAAGGCAGCCGCAGAGATGAGACATAGGGTCATAGAGTCACTTAGAGAGTTAGACAAAGACAAAAATAGACCATTTTTTGATGCGATCATAGCACAGACAGGCATGAGTAGAGAGGAGCTTTTGGCGAAACAACCAGAGGTACTAAATAGATTTCTCTCCAATAGATCCTCTATCGTGACACTTGATAGCTTTTTTTCATCTATACTCAGAAGTGCTTCACTACAGTTGGGGCTAGAGCCAGACTTTAGCACCAAAGAGCTATCCGATGGTGAGTTAGAAAACCACTTTTTAGACGAACTCTATAGAGATGGAGCATTATCTAAGCTTGTCAAGCTCACTTTGGAGATAGAAGACAAGAGACTATTGAAACTCTTTGATATGATGCAAGACTTCTATAGGGTAGACCCACTACTACCACCACCCAACAAGATAGGCTCATCTGTATCTCAATTAGAGGAGAGTATAGAGTCATCAAGAGTGGATATGATATCGGCTCTCAAAGGGGTAAAGGCAGCACAGAGGTGTATCAAACAGTTCGAAACCACTAGCACAAAAGAGCTTTTTTCAAAGAGTCTATTTGCCAAAGAGTATCTAAGCGATCATAGCTGGTACAAGAAGTGTGCAGATGCAAATATAGAGGATATCTATGTGAAACTAAAGAGCCAGCTTAGAGAGTGGGCGAAAAGCAGAGAAGCTATAGTACTCCATAGCCTCTTTGGTATATACGATCACTACAAGAACGCTACTATATCCAATCTCAAAGCATCAGGAGTGCTAAATTTTGATGATTTGACATATATGACATACAGACTACTATACGAAAGTATCAGTAGAGAGTTTTTGTATTTCAAAATGGACAGTCGATTTCGACATATACTCTTAGATGAGTTTCAAGATACATCTACTTTGCAATTTTTGTTACTCAAGCCACTCATAGATGAGATATTTGCAGGCGAGGGACAAAATGAGTTTCAGAGTTTCTTTTATGTAGGCGATACCAAGCAGTCATTATATCGCTTTCGTGGTGGAGTGGAGGAGCTTTTCGACATGGTGGCAGACCACTACGGTATCACTATAGAGCAGATGGATACCAACTATAGAAGCAGCAAGCTAGTAGTCTCCAAAGTCAATGAGTGGTTTGCAAATATCATGCCCCACTATGTGCCACAAAAAAACAGAGCAAATGCCAAAGATGGATATCTCAAAGTGCTAGAGTCTGATGAAGTGATAGAATCTGCCATAGAGCAGATGGAGTATCTCATCAGTAGCGGTGTAGCAGTAGACGACATAGCACTTCTAGTCAATACAAACCGAGATGGTCAAAACCTACAAGAGCAGTGCGAACTCAAAGAGATACCGACCATACTACAGACCACAAGCTCACTAAAGTATGATCCCAAAATCGCCTCTCTCATGGCGATGGTGAATTATCTATTTTATGGTGAAGAGATAGACTCAAAAGCCCTACTCCAAAAAGTCGATAAGAGCATTGACGAGGTAGACATTTCATGGTTTTCTCCATTTATGGAGCCTATAGTAGTGATAGACAGGCTGATTAGAGAGTTTGGATATTTCGATGACGACAAGAGCTTGTTGAAGCTATTGGAGTTTGCTGACAACTATAGTGATATAGCTACGCTCTTAAAGGAGTTTGAAAGTTCATCCATATCCATAGGTGGAGATATCTCAAAGGGTGCAAAGATTATGACCATACATGGCTCTAAGGGTTTAGAGTTTGAGCATGTCATAGTACTAGATAGACTTACACGAAAAAATAGCGATAGATCATATCTCATATATCACTACAATGACAGCCTGCATATAGAGAAGATACTATACCGTATAGCAAAGAGAGACAACTTCGACAGCGAATACAGAGCCATTCTAAAAAAGCGAGAACTCTCTTCGCAAAAGGATCACCTCAATGTATTGTATGTAGCCCTTACTAGAGCAGTATATGGAATGAGCATCATCAAAAAACCAAAAGATTCTACTTTCGAGAGACTCAATATAGAGGTGGCAGACCAAGGAGTACCCAATAGAGATAGATCGTATGAGAACAAACCCGAGTCTGTCACCACAGCACCCATAGTCATCACCCACTACGGCAAACAGGATGTAAAAACCCCAGATGATGACGATGAGACCAAAGATATAGACGCTATACTCTTCGGTACTGCCCTACACTATACACTAGAGATGATGGGTGCTTTCACGAGAGATGATTTGGATATAGCTATGATATCACTACTCAACAGATATGGACAGCAGCTAAGTGGTGACAATATCAAGGAGATAAAGCAGAGGATATCAGCACTTATGTCTCACCTAGAGTTCGTAGAGTTACTTAGAGGTGCAGAGGTGAGCAAGGAGCTACCTATCAGTTTTGGTGGGGAGTTGAAACAGATAGATCTATTTTTGGATTATGGCGACAGCTCCATAGTCATAGATTATAAGAGTTCGAGAAAATATGAGAACAAACACAAAAAACAGGTCGCACATTACCAAAGAGCCATAGAGAGCTTGACACAAAAGAGATGTAGAGGGATACTGATATACCTACTTGAAAATGAAATAGTTATAAAAAACTTAAAATAAACTAAAATTAAACAAACATTAAGCTTTAGTGGCTATAATCCCACTCACAAAACACAAAAGGAACATCATGAAATTGACATCTGTCATGAAGCCACATGAAGTGCAGAGAGACTGGGTCTTGATAGACGCAGAGGGTAAAACCTTTGGTCGTATCTTGACTGAAGTAGCTACACTTCTTAGAGGTAAACATAAGCCATCATTTACTCCAAATGTAGATTGTGGTGACTTCGTAGTCATCATCAATGCTGAAAAAGCGAAATTTACAGGTGTAAAGCTAGAAGACAAAGAGTATTTTACTCATAGTGGATACTTCGGTTCTACAAAGAGTAAAAAACTTGGCGATATGCTAGAGAATCATACTGAAAAACTATACAAGCTTGCTGTAAGAGGTATGCTACCAAAGACTACACTAGGTCGTCACATGCTCAAAAAGCTCAAAGTATATGTAGGATCAGAGCATCCACATACTGCACAACTAAACAAGGGAGAGTAGAATGGCTACTATTTATGCAACAGGCAAAAGAAAAGCTGCTATCGCAAAAGTTTGGTTGACTCCAGGCAATGGCGAAATGAATATCAACGGTAAGACACTTGACCAATGGCTAGGTGGACACGAAGCTATCAAGATGAAGGTGAGACTACCCCTAGAGGCTACAAAACAGCTAGACTCTATGAATGTCAGAGCTACTACACTAGGTGGTGGATACTCAGCACAAGCTGACGCACTAAAGCATGGTATCACCAAAGCACTAGTAGAGTACGAAGAGTCTTTCAGGGCTATACTCAAGCCTATGGGACTACTCACTAGAGACTCAAGAGTCGTAGAGAGAAAGAAACCAGGTAAGAAGAAAGCGAGAAGATCTCCACAGTTCTCAAAAAGATAGAGATACCATCTCTACCTATCACAAGAGACTCTCTCTTGTGTTTTATATCTACAAAATTTATCTATACAAATCACAAATTATATCAATATCTATCATCACTATATCCCCACATAGACATCATTCAATCTCTGCCAAACTGCAATACAGTTAGGGGTCTAGTGCAATTAGGGGTCTGGTGATAATGATATGCGTAGCGAAGCGAAGTGTATCGTTATCACCAGACCTCGACTGTAGTATAATCGTGTTGCAGTGTAGCCGACCTCGGCTGTAGCATAACGCTGTTACAGTTTAGCCGAGGTCAGGCGATTGCGATGCATTCCGCTACGCTCCACGCATCACAAATCACCAGACCCCTATCGTCTCTATATATCCAAAATGTGTTTTTTTATTGTGGTAGCCTTAAAGGAAGCAGATACTAGAGTCAAAGACTATATCTCGTTTCCACTCTTCACTATATCCAGCCCAAATCTCTCTCTCAATTTATGAATCTCTCTGCTCAACTTATTGTCACTCATATCGTCATCTATATCGATAAGTGAGAGTGTTTTTTGCTGTTGTGATGTGAAGTTGGAGAGATTGACAGATATCTTGATGGCTCCTCCATCTGCCACTTTGATCTCGTCGTACATCTCTATCAATACTCTCTTGAAGAGCTGTTCGCTGAAGATTCTATTGACTGTTTCACTCTTTTTTCTCTTGATGCCATACTCGTAGTTTATCTTTAGATAGTATGTTGTGGGATTTACCTCTATAGCCATCACCATATATACTATATGTCGTGCCATTATCATCACTCGTCGTTTGATCTCATCGGAGTCATTTATGGCATCAAAAGTTCTACTGATCCCTATAGACTTTCTGTCGCCTCTATCTTCTATCTGTTCATTGTCTATGCCTGTTACTCGGTTATAGAGTTGTTTACCAGGTTTATTCCAAGAGTAAAATAGTGTTTTACTACGCTTCACATCTCCTAGGGTTTTGATGTAATACTTGCCCAATCTCTCCTGAAAGCCCTTGCCGATACCAGGAAATGCCTTGATGGGGATATCCTCTATATAGCTATCAATATCTTTTACTTCATATATCCCAAATGGCTTGGCGGATTCTGTGGCAAGCTTGGCTATCCACTTTGATCGTGATATACCGATAGAAACTGGTATATCAAACTCATCTATCATCTTCTGCTTTATCTCCTCTGCGAAGAGATAACAATCCTCGTCTTTTATCCAGCCACTAACATCAGTAAAAAATTCATCTATACTATACTGCTCTACTTTAGGCATATGTGCCATCATAAAGTTATGTATTCTGTGTGAGAGCTTATGGTAGAGGGGATAGTTGGAGGGTACGACTACCATATGAGGACAGAGCTGGAGAGCTTGTGATATCGGCATAGCAGTCTTGACCCCAAAGGCTCTAGCCTCATAACTAGATGTAGTTATGATACCTCGTATCTTCTCCCTGCCATCTATCTTGTCTACAAAGTAGGAGTCAAAAGTCTGCTTTTTGTCACTATAAAATACAGGTGTCACAAATGCACCAGAGTTATCATTGATCAGTCTGATGTTTGTACGCTTTTTATTGAATATCTCCAAATTACTACGGCTACCTACTGCCATAGGTATGCCCTTTAGTGTAGGGTCTACCGTCCTCTCAGCCGATGCAAAAAAGCTATCTATATCTATATGCAGAAACATTCATATCCTATGCAATCATTCCAAATTCAAAACTTTCGATTTGTTTTATGTTCATATTATAGCACTATAGATATATAGAAAGAAGCGATATGTCAAATTGATATATCAATACCTCAAACTATGCTATAATACAAAAACCAAAAACCAAAAGGACTCCCATGCACTTCCTCAACCTAAAAACAGACTACGCATTCAAAAAAGTATTTGGTTCATCAAACTCAAAAG
>WFMX01000184.1 GCA_015488875.1 Campylobacterota bacterium
GTTTAGCAGAGGTCGAACGGTCACTATGCGGGGACACAGGTTTCATTCGCTTTGTTCACGAAACCAATGTCCCCTAACTGTATCGTTTCTATATATCCAAATAGTGGAAACAGATAGAGTAGCTTAATTGGATTTTTTCGACAGGCTAAACCCTACCCTCTTCTACCTATCTTTATCTTCTTCATCCAATCATTGAGAGTCTTCTCAAACCCCACTCCCCTGCTCTCATAAAAATGGAACTCTCTAGGCGAGTATGACTGCTCTACCCAGCCACCATAATCATGTGGGTAGAGGTACTCTTTGCTATGGGTCTTTATGTGGTCTGGTATGGGGTAGACTGTGCCATCTTTGATGCTCTCTTGAGCTTTGTTGATAGCCATGTATGAGGAGTTTGATTTTGGTGAAGATGCTAGATATATGAGTAGTTGAGATAGTGATATCCTAGCCTCTGGGTATCCTATGTGTTTGACTATATTGAGAGTGGAGCTGGCTAGATTGAGAGCATTTGGGTTTGCGTTGCCTATATCTTCACTAGCTAGTATAGCCAATCTCCTAGCCAAAAACTCTGCTGGCTCTCCGCCCTCTATGAGTCTAGCTAGATAGTATAGTGCTGCATCTATGTCGCTACCTCTGATACTCTTGATCATAGCAGATGTCAGCTCATAGTGGCTATCATCTTCGCTACTGCCTGCTTGCATGGCGTATGGTCGTATCTGCATTAAGGTCTCTACGCCCAATGGACTCTCTATGGAAGCACCGCTCTCTAGGAGATTGAGCATAGCCCTAGCATCACCAGTACTAGAACTGACCAAGAACTCCATAGCAGACTCCTCCACTTCTAACGACTCTGATGTCACCACCATATCGAGATACCTCTTCATCTCTTCATCTTCTATATGGTGAAGTTCAAAGATATGAGACCTAGAACGCATAGCAGATGTCATGGAGTAGTAGGGATTTTGAGTAGATGCCCCTATGATGAGAGCAGAGTTTTTCTCCATAAAAGGCAGAAACACCTCTTGTTGGTTTTTGCTAAGTCTATGTATTTCATCTATAAATATGATAGGTTTTTGCAAGGCGTTTGTATACTCTTTGAATATCTTACGAAGCTCTTCGACCTTTAGAGTAGTGGCATTCATCTCATAAAACGGTCTTTGCATAGTGCTAGCTATGATTCGTGACAATGTAGTCTTGCCACATCCAGCAGGACCGTGAAAAAATGTATGCCCTAGAGTGCCTGATTCTATGAGCTTACGCAGGGGGGCATCTGTGGAAACTAAGTGCTGTTGTCCCACGATATCGTCGAGCTTTTTTGGTCTATATTTGATAGCTAAGTTCATAAGTCACTTGACTTTTTTGGCATCTTTTTTCGCCTTTTTTCTTGCCTCTCGCTTCCTCTGTATCTTTGCTTTTTTCTTCTCGTCTAGCTTTTTGGATTCTCTCTCCTCTGCTAATTTCTCTTTTTTTATATTTTCTTGCTTTAGCTTGGCTCTATCTATCTGCTTTAGATAATCATAGAGATCGCTATACTCTCTTCTGGTATAGTATCTTGTCTTATTGGTAGGGAGATTATTGAGTCCTATATCACCGAAGGATATCCTCTTCAAGTCCAACACTTCAGCCCCAAAGTGTGCAAAAAAGCGTCTAAGCTCTCTATTTTGCCCCTCTGATATAGTCACCCTTATCTTTGTGAAGCTCTTGCCCTCAGAACGCAACTCAAAGCTATCAAAAGGAGCAAACTCCATAGAGGTGATGCGACTCTTTTCGTGTCCGCCTGCTCTTGCGTCATTGAGCATAAGCCCATCTCTCATGGCATCTATCATCTCTTGAGTCAATGGCTTATCTATCTTTAGATTGTATGTTCTAGGTATACTGCTCTTCATAAGCTTGTCTGCTACATCAGGAGAGTCCGTGAGTATCAGTAGCCCCTCTGAAGCATAGTCTAGCCTACCCACAGGTATAAAGTGCCTAAACTTCCCTGGCAATTTATGGTATATGGTAGTTCTCTCTCTATCGTCTCTTTTGGTGACTAGTACGCCCTTTGGTTTGTTGTAGACTATGACTGTGAGTTCTGTGCGTACCTTGATGGCTCTACCCTTGACCTCTACGAAATCATCATACTCTACTTCATAGCCAAACTCTTTGATAACCTTGCGGTTGATGGTGACTTCACCCTCTTCTATGAGCCTATCGGCATCTCTTCGCGAATATTTACTATTGTGTGATATATATTTGTTGAGTCTCATACATACTCCTATCTATTGTTGTGTAATTATACAACTATTTTTATATTTGTTACTTGCTTGTCATGTGAATGATGGATGTGCTTATGAAAAGATTAGTCGATCTGTTTTTGGAAAGTTCCCAATGCCGCCAGAACTCGGCTAAGATACAACTGTGTTGTAGTCGAGGACAAACGGTCACTATACGGGGACACAGGTTTCATTCGCTTCGCTCACAAAACCAATATCCCCTAACTGTTGGGCATATAGTAGTCAATATACCTACTTACTCTACTTTAGGTTGTTGAGATTTTGAAGATCTTGAGTGGATAGATTGTTTGAGATCTCATATGCATCTGCTTTTGCTGCATTATCCATCTTCCTATCATAACTATTGTACGAGGAGTTGTAATTGTCTTCTGCGCAACCACTAAATAAAATAGCCACAAATACTATAGCCATAAGTAAATTTAACTTTTTTTTCATTTGATATCCTTTTTTGCTTATGATTATAACACTATTTGGTTAAAAAGAAGGCAGAAGCCTTGTTGTTTGCTCCTCGTTGGTATTGGTGTGATATTAGGGTTTGCATCACTTTACTGTCTTAATGGCTTGGATGAGCATCTTATACCATTGGCACGACTCTTTGCCTCTGGCTTATCGCTATCTCTATAGTGATTGCTGCACAGCAGTTTAGGTTTAACCGTAAGCAGTCAGAGGTTGGCAATCAAATGAATTATCTCAGATCGGTACTTTTTACTAGCTTGAGTTGCCAAGCCGCTTCTCCCTGAACCAATTTGTATTGCAACTGTCGTGTGCCACCTGTTGGGCAACAGTTTGGATCATCCTTTAGATAGACAGGAAAGCGTCTTGCGAGCATATCCTCTATCAGTGTGAACTCATCATGTCCCATGTATCCAACGCTCTCTTTTTTATCATCTTCTAATGGTGCCAGATGGATTTCGGAGAGCGACTTTTTGTCATTGGTCGAATATGCTACCAATGAACCGTAAGCACCAGACCCAGCAGAAGTCACATAGATATAAATCTCTGGGGAGCCATCATGGTTCAAGTCTCCCACCTCTGCATTTAGCACGGAGCCGTCAATCTCTTGTTTGATAAGCTGATTGACCTCTTCAAGTCCAGAAGGCGTAATGGTCAATTGATTTAGAGAGCCTTCATTGGTCGCTTGCACATGAAAGCTAATACCATTAAGTTTCAAGACTTTGTCGAACTCCTTAGGAGTGTTTCCATCTAGTGGCTCTTTTTTTAAAGGCAAGTCGTATCTCTTTGTAAGCTCGTCGATCCGCAAGTTGTATTTGTCAACCATACACTTTTTCTCATCTGACTCCTTCTGGCACTCATTTCGACCTTTGATCCAGCCTCTCTGCCCTACTCTGAGCTTGTCGCTTTTGGGAGCTTTTGAGAGTGCTTTTTTATAGATACTTGCCAATTTATTATCAAGATCCATAAGCTGATCGGAAGCACAGATATATCCCTCCGATGAATCCTTTTTGACTTTGGTACAATCAAAACTCGGCTGATTGGCGTATGTGGCGGTTACTAGAAGTGGCACCGCCAATGTGAAGTAGCAAAATTTCATTTTTTCTCCTCATATAATAAGTTGAATGAATTATATCATAACTCTACTGTCTCATCTGCTATCGTTTATTTACTGCGTTGGTGAAACACTCAACTTTGGATCCCCCATAGCTCTATTGTTTGCAAATAGTCGATAAATCAATCCTATGCGATTGTAACTCCACTACTCTGATCATCTATATGTATAGCTAGCCACAAAGTACCCGATAGTGTCTCTATGACTCTATGTGGTGCTTTGGCTGGTATGAGCAGGGTGTCGCCTTTGTGCAATTTTATCATTTGAGATTCTAGCTCTAGTGTAGCTTTGCCATCTATGACTACTATCCACTCATCCTCATCTTGCATGTAGACTTTATGGTCTGCACTGTCGGAGCTTACTATCCGTACTATTTTGATGCCTTTATGCTGCAGTAGAGTGTCAAACTTTTCACCTACTTTTGGAGCTGTATAGTCATATAGGTTCATCAATAGCTCATCTGCATCTTGTCTACATCATCCCAACTCATCGACTTTTGTATAGTTCTAAACTGAAGTATATGGTCTATGTATCGAGCAAATAGATCAGTCTCTATGTTGACTAGCGTACCTATCTTATAATCCTTGATGAGCGTCTCTCTTAGGGTATGTGGTATGATCGTGAGACGGAAGCTATCACTGTATACATCATTTATAGTAAGGCTTATACCATCTATGGTGATGGAGCCTTTGGGTATGATATATGCTATATGCTTGGAGTCTACACCTATGATGAAATCTGTGGCATTACTGCGAGATTTTATCTCTCTCACTACCCCTACACAATCGACATGCCCCTGCACTATATGACCTTCGAACCTATCGTCTAGTTGCATAGCAGGCTCCATATGCACCCTACCCCTAATCTTGCTTTCGTCTATGATGGAGCGAGTCTCGTCAGCCAATTCAAGGTCAAAACCATCAGAGTTGACTTTAATGACTGTGAGACATACGCCATTTATGGCGATACTATCACCTATCTTTGCTATATAGCTTGACTTGATGGTCAGTATATTGTTTCTGTAGCTATTCACTGTAGCTATCTCGCGGATAAGACCTGTAAACATGTGATGATACTCCTGCTTATGATATATGACATTATACCAAACTATCAAAATTATTGCGTGACATTTATGGGCTAAGATAGATTTGTATGACTATAAGGAGTATCGTAAAATGTATTTAAAGATTATTATTATATTTGTACTTCTATCTCTATCTCTATCCGCAGATTGGAGCGAATACAAAAAACAGTTTATCACAACGAGTGGTCAAGTTGTAGATGGGAGTGATAGCAATGCGACATACTCAAGAGCTATAGGATATACACTGTATTTAGCTTATAGGTTTCAAGACGATACTACATTTCACAAAGTCTATAGATGGTATAGAAGAAATCTACACGAAAACTCATCAGGGCTTACACCCAAGAAGTGGAAAGGAGCTGATAAGGCAAATGAATCTGATGGAGATATATGGATAGCTTATTCTATGTTGTTGATGGCAGAGAAGAGCTATGATGGTGAGTTGATGAGATTGGCACTAAAACACATAAGAGCTATCAGAAAAAACCTAATCAAGTCAAGAGGCGGTAAACTATTTTTATTGCCTTCAAGCTATGGATATAGAGACAAAGATAAGATCATCATAAATCTCTCATACTATAGGTTTGATATATTCGATAAATTTGCTGAAGTTGATGATCTTGATACATGGCGTAGATTGTCAAAAGATGGGGAGTGGCTACTGAACCATTCGCTTTTTACACCACTCAAGCTACACTCAGATTGGATAAGTGTAGATAAAAAACTATCTATAAAGTCAGCGAAAAATAGCTCATTTGGATATGATGCTATCCGCATACCTCTAAATCTAATGCAGAGTTCACTGCCATCGAAATACAAACTACTATTGCCATATTTTAACTATGCGAAGATGATGCAAGATGGCAAATTACCATTGGGTACAGTGAAGTTAAGTAGTGGGGATATCCATATGTATGACTATAGCTTTGGACATTTGGCTATGTATGACAAATTGCTAAATAGAAATCTATTTAGCAAGCGTATGAAAAAGATGATGAAGAGTGGAAAGAAGAACTATTATGCATATGCACTATATATATTCTCTACCTTATAGAAAAATTATGGCACAATATAAAGATATAAAAGTTTAATTTGCTTATCAATATGTTATACTAGTTTGAATAATTAACTATAAGGATAAGCAAATGAAAATGTATCAACGATTACTGATCGGTCTATCGGCCACTATGCTCTTGAGTACGACGAGTTATGCAGAACATATCTGGGTAGGATTGTATGCAAAGGGTAGCAAAATGACAGCACAGTCTATCATAAGCAGAGAGTATCTAGGAGATATCGGTGATGCGATTGAGGGGGAGTGGAGAAAGGGCTATTTCCTCGTAGATCTAGAGCATGGTCGCCGTACTTGGATGGGTGTATTTGCCAAAGGGACAGGATACACAGCACAGACATATCTACACAGTAGCAACTGGAGAAAGTTTGTAAAAAGTGTAGAGAAGAAAAAGAAGCTCGGTTATGATATCATAGATATAGAGTATGGCGATGCTGAGTGGGTAGGCATATTCGCCAAAGGCACAAACTTTACAGATCAAGTCCTCACCACAGATAGAGAGTGGAAAGATTTCAAAAAAACCATCAAAAAAAAGTGGGATGAAGGGTATGCACTCACTGAAGTCGAAGCTGGTGGTGGTCAATGGGTAGGAGTATTTGCTAAAAACAGCGTATATAAGCACGAAACTTACATTAGTCTCGATGAGTGGAGTCAAGTAAGAAGGACTATCCGTGATAGATGGGATAACGGAGAGCAGGTGGTCAAGATAGAGTATGGTGAGGGTCGATGGTTTGTACTCTTCTCCAAAGATGCTCCATGGACAGCACAAGCGTATAGTAGTAATTATGGCTGGGAGAGATTTAGAGGCAAATTCAAGAACTATTGGAACAATAAATTTGATGTGATATCTATAGCTAGTGGATGGAACGACTAAGAGATACGGATAGAGGAGACTCTTTCTCGTTTCAATGCCATGGGGGCTTTATAGACATTGTGTTTATTTGATAAACTCGACAACACTTTCAAAGTCTGATCTTAATTTCTGGGGTTGTTCATTTATTCTATATCCAAAAGGCAACATCATAGATACTTGAAATTTGTTTGTATCAAGCTCTAAAACTTTTTCTATATTTTCTTTTTCAAAGCCCTCTATCGGACAAGAATCAATCCCAATGAAAGCAGCTGCATTCATCATATTGGTGGCTGCTATATAAGTTTGTCTTGCACTCCATTGATATACCTTCTCATCATCATCTAAAACATCAGCAAGGTGCGAAGCATACAGTCCTATAAAGGCATCTAGCTTTTCTTGTGGTAGGTTACGACGCATTAGCTGTGAACGAACTGCACCACTATCCACTTTCAATGTATCAATTCCAGCCAATACAACTATTAGATGTGAACAAGTTGTAATTTGTGGTTGATTCCAGCAAAATGGTCTTAATCTTTCTCTTAGTTCATCGTTTGTAATGACTAAAAATTTCCATGCCTCCATGCCAAACGAACTAGGTGATTTTCGTCCAACTTCTAAAATATAGTGCATATCCTCATCACCAATTTTTTTAGTCTCATCAAATAGTTTACAAGCGTGTCTAAAATTCATCATCTCTAAAAATTCTTCTTTTTTAGTCATTATTTCTCTCTTTTTAAGTTAATTTTATATCAGTTGCAAGGCATAGATAGCCGTTATCCCCAAAGTATAGACTCCGAGTAGATATACATTTCTAGGATTTCCTGAAAGCTTAGGTGTTTTGATCTCTGATACATTTAAAATGGATAATCCAACTCCGCTAACATATAAAATGACTGAAAACGAACTATGGCTAACTACGCTCTCAAACAAAAAGACAAAAACCAAGATCAAGCTATTGTTGTCAAGAGCAAGTCCTGTATATTTCGTGCCACCTGCTAATCCATAAGTGCTAAAATAGCTAAGTCGAATAGCAGCAGCCGATACCATGATAAATGCACCTATGAGGTATATGGGTTGAAAATTTCCATAGCTTAGGAGTAAAATAGCAGGAGTTACCCCATAGCTTACTATATCTATGAGTACATCAAGTTGCCCACCAAATTTGGCATCTGTAGGGGTTCTACCTTTCAATCTTCTAGCGACCAACCCGTCAGCCCAATCAAAGGCAACAGCCCAAACCATACCAATCATGGCTGCTGCATAAAGATCTGTAATACTAAAATATATAGCCAAAACAGTACAAGCTAATCCAGAAAGTGATAGGAGATTTGGTATATCTTTAACATAAGATAGAATGGTAGAATGTTTCATTTTAATACCTTGTTTTATTTTATTATACCATAATCTAGTATTTAAACAAATATTAAATTAATTTCTGATTGTCCTTGCTTTTAAGGTTTCATGGGTATCATAGGTTCAATAAGGAGTTAAAATGAAGATAGTGTATACTGTTGGAACCTTCGATTTATTACATGTAGGGCATTTAGCTTTATTGGAATATTGTAAAACATTGGGTACTAAACTGATAGTTGGTGTCGCTTCTGATGAAGTGGTAGCTTCATACAAAAGAAATGTTCCTGTGATTCCTCTAAGCCAAAGAATGGAGATGCTCAAAGCTCTAAGCTGTGTGGATGCCGTTTTATCTTATGAAAAGTTAGAATATGTAACCAATTGCAAAGAGTTGGACATTGATATTTTTGTGATTGGGGAGGATTGGGGAGACAAGCCACATAATATTGCGGTGGAAGAATACCTAAAATCAAAAGGAAAAAAGATAATTCAAGTTACCTATAGCCCACAAACTTCATCTAGCAAAATAAAACAAAATGTGATAGCCCAAGCTGTATAAATAAAAAATAAGCTTTACAGGTTGTGAGTTCAGAAAACAAGCTTTACAGTTAGGGGCATTGATCCCGTGAAAGAAGTAAAAGAAAGCTACAATTAGGGGACATTTGTTTTGTGAACAAAGTGAATAAAAGCTGTGTCCTTGTATAACAATGGTACAACTTCAAATTCACAAATGGTCGATAAGTAGATCCTACACGATCTGACGGATCTCAAGAGTAAGGAACTTCCCAAAAATAAAACTACCCATCTCAATCGCCACATAGAATTACTATGCTCCTCATGAGAGAATCCAACTAAAAACAAAATTACTGCATCATATAGGTAGTTTTGTTCTTCTACAGTTCCTAATAATCCGCGTAGGTCGGATTCCCACGAACCCGACAAATAAGATCAAGAGACCATAAAGACTTTCTATTTGAAGATCGCCTCTAAATCGCTTACTATGGCTGCTGGTACAGTTGCTATGGTCATGAACTGCGACATAGATAGTAGTGGGTAAAATATAGCTATGTTATATTTAGGTGCTAGCGTTTTGGCTTTGCCTTTCTCTATCAAAACTGTATATGGCAACACAGATGCGTTTGCAGTACCTATCTTGCTTGGAAATTTTGATGTTGCTTTGCTCAGTTTTACACCTACGAGTGTAGAGCCATTGGAGAGACTTATTTTGAAAAGCATCTTTCCGCTTGCTTTTGCTTTCGCTAAGAGTGCTTTGTTGTCACCCTCTGCTACAGTATCCATATCTTCATAGTATGGCATACCTATAGTGAAATGGAATCCTGATATTTTGCCCTTTTTCAATGCATCTTTTGAATCTTCCAAAGAGGTAAATGCTTTATTGAGCTTGTCAAGTACGGCTTGTGCAGAGGATTTGTTATAATTTGACTGTAGATATGCTTTTAGAAAATAGTGAGGGTTTGTGATCATTATCTTTTTGTGCTTTTTGTCTACAAGCACACGAAGTACTGCTGCAAAACCTCTATTTTTCTTGCTTGCCATCTTTTTGAGCTCTGGAGATGTAAATACTACACTTTTCGCACCTGACACACTATATGTAGTGAGTACCTGAAAACCATTTGCTTTCAAGTTGGCACTTACCTTAGAGGCTGGTTCGTATGCCCCTACTAAAAATGTACTGATCTTGCCAGATACTACACCACCTGCTGCTTGTGCTGTCGTAGATATACTACTACCTAGTAGCACTATTGTTGCCGCTATACCCAATATTCGTTTCATCATAATTATCCTTTGATATTTGTTGTGATTATATATTAGTATAATAGTTGTTAAGATAAGTTTATACAAATAATATAATAGGGAAGGTTTATCAGATATGCTACAAATTTAATGTCATTTCGAAATACTTTTGCCCTCTTCACCCAAAAAGAACTAAAATAGTGATAGAATTTTATCATCAAAGGGATCAAGGAATGAGTATGGCAATGGATGCAAACAAGCAAAAAGCACTAGATATGGCTATCAAGCAGATAGATAAGACCTTTGGCAAAGGTACTTTGATGCGTCTAGGAGATAAAGAGATAGAGCCTATAGAGGCTATAAGTACAGGCTCTTTGGGGCTAGATATGGCACTTGGCATTGGCGGTATACCACAAGGCAGAGTGATAGAGATATATGGTCCAGAGTCGTCAGGCAAGACCACTCTAGCACTTCAGACCATAGCATCAGCACAGGCAGATGGCAAGGTGTGTGTATTTATAGATGCAGAGCATGCACTTGATGTACTGTATGCCAAAAACTTAGGTGTAGATATAGACAATCTACTCATATCACAACCAGACTTCGGAGAGCAGGCTCTTGATGTCTTGGAAACAGTAGCTAGAAGTGGAGCGGTAGATCTAGTAGTGATAGATTCGGTGGCTGCATTGACACCCAAGAATGAGATAGAAGGAGATATGGGAGATAGCCATGTAGGATTACAGGCTAGACTTATGTCACAAGCACTTCGTAAACTCACGAGCATACTGCACAAGATGAATACCACAGTAATCTTCATCAACCAAATCCGTATGAAGATAGGCACGATGGGCTATGGATCGCCAGAGACGACCACAGGTGGTAATGCACTGAAGTTTTATGCATCTGTCCGTATAGATGTCCGTAGGATAGCTACGCTGAAGCAGGGTGAGACACAGATAGGCAACAGAGTCAAAGCAAAAGTCATCAAAAACAAGGTAGCACCTCCATTTAGACAAGCAGAGTTTGACATCATGTTCGGAGAGGGTATATCCCAAGAGGGCGAATTGATAGATTATGGTGTTAAGTTTGATATCGTGGACAAATCAGGTGCTTGGTTTAGCTATGGAGAGAAAAAGCTAGGACAAGGAAAAGAGAATGCAAAAGCTGTACTCAAAGATGACCCAGAGCTTCGTGCAGAGATAGAGGGTAAAATCAAAGAGGCATTGGGAATGACAAATATGCTCACGATGGAGTTGGATGCTGATAAGTCATAAATCACGCCCTAAATATGATTATTTTTCATTAAATCAAAATAATTTTTTTATAATAACCATATATTTGAGTTAATTTCGATAAAATAGGAGTATAAAATTTTATCAGGAGTTTATATATGATTTTTATTGATGATGTGATAGCAGACGAAGTGATGGACAGCAGAGGCAATCCAACCGTCAGAGTAACAGTGACCCTAAGTGATGGTTCTACTGCGAATGCCATAGTGCCTAGTGGAGCTAGTACAGGCAAGAGAGAGGCGTTGGAGCTTCGTGATGGTGGCGATAGATATATGGGCAAAGGCGTATTGAAAGCTTGTGCAAATGTAAATGAGCAGATAGCCGATACCCTTGTAGGATTAAGCCCATTCAACCAAGCAGAGATAGATATGGTGATGAAGCAGCTAGATGGCACAGAGAACTATGGTTCGTTGGGTGCTAATGCTGTACTGGGTGTATCTATGGCGGTAGCTAGAGTAGCTGCACAGAGTTTGGGAATGCCACTATATAGATATCTAGGCGGTGCCAATGCAGTGACGATACCTGTACCTATGCTAAATATAATAAATGGTGGTGAACATGCCAACAACTCCGTGGATTTTCAAGAGTATATGATAATGCCTGTAGGTTTTGATAAATTTTCTGATGGACTTCAAGCCTCATCAGAGGTATATCACCAACTAAAAAAGATTATTGACGACATGGGTGAGAGTACTGCCGTAGGTGACGAGGGTGGATTTGCCCCAAATCTAAAGAGCAACGAAGAGCCTCTATCTATCATCATGGAGGCTATAGAAAAAGCAGGCTACAAGGCTGGTGAGCAGATAGCTATAGCCATGGATGTCGCTGCGAGTGAGCTAGTGAATGATGAAGGCAAATATGTACTCAAGTCAGAGAATAGAGAATTGACAAGCTCCGAGCTGACTGCATACTACCTAGAGATGTGCAATAAATATCCTATAGTCTCTATAGAAGATGGTCTCAGTGAAGATGATTGGGAGGGATGGAAAGAGCATACAGAAGTACTAGGCGATAAAATTCAAATCGTAGGCGATGACCTCTTTGTAACTAATGTAAATATACTTGCAGAGGGGATAGAGAAAGATATAGCCAACTCTATACTGATCAAACCAAACCAAATAGGTACTGTTTCGGAGACTATGCAGACAGTTAGACTAGCACAAAGAAGTGGGTATAAGTGCGTCATGAGCCACCGATCTGGAGAAAGTGAAGATGCCTTTATAGCTGATTTTGCTGTGGCATTAAATACAGGTGAGATCAAGACAGGCTCAACCGCAAGAAGTGATAGAATAGCCAAATACAATAGATTACTAGAGATAGAGAGAGAGTTGGGTCAATTTGAATACCTTGGATCTTCACTTTTTAGCTAGTATCAGATATAGGTTATACTCCTAATGCCAAAAAAAGTCAGCAGATCAAGATATGCTCTTGGTCTCTCCATACGGGTATTGATGATAATCACTATCGTCATAGTAGCATTTGGTGTATATCTAGGTATTTTACTATATGGGGAGAACTCTTTGACTGTTTTGAGTCAACTAAAGCAGTCAGAGAGAAATTTATTGAGAGAAGCACAAGAGTTGAAAAGCGAAAATCAGAGACTACAAAAAGAGTCTTTTGAGCTAAAGCAATTAGCAGTATGGGAGGAGTAATTCATGTATAAAAGAGGAATTGTAATAATAGCACTGATGTCAGGTCTATATGCGTCAGAAAATCCATATGCGGTAAATGATGCACTAGACAAGATAGAGACTGAAGAGGATTTTTTGTTGGATTCTATAGCCAAAGAGCAAAAAAATATAACCGAAGAGAAAGTCATCACAAAGAGAGAGCAAAAGCAGACGAAAAACGAAGCTAAGACCAAAGCAAAACCTATCGAAAAAAAATCTACAGAGAGCAGTATCAAAAAAGTAGAAAATCAAAAAGCAGAAAAACTTGATAAAGAAAAAACTTCAAAAAAGAAGCCAAAAGAGTCTAAAAATAGTAAATTAGGCAAAGAGTTGACAGTCGAAGAAGATATGAATGAAGCTAACCTCGGAGAGTCGGAAGATGCCATAGAGACTATGGAGGAAGAGACTGAACCTAACACTAAGCAAAATAACTCAACAAAGAGAGTACAAAATGAGCAAGCAGATAAAGAGAAGCCTATCGTTGTCGTAAATAAAAAAAGTAAACAAGATGCGGCTACAAATGCCAAACTCACTAAAGAGGCTAGATTGAAAAATCAGATCAAAGAGGTGGATAGGAAGATCAAGGCTCTTGAAAAAAAGCTCAAAATTGCTAAACAAAAAGCTATTGCCGAGA
>WFMX01000185.1 GCA_015488875.1 Campylobacterota bacterium
ATACAAACCTGCTAAAGAGGATACTAACAGTTTTTTATTCATAAAAAACCTTTCTGTAATTATATTATACTATACACAAAGAACTATAAAACTCGGTTGATTATGTCTCAAAAGTCAAGACAATTTCGCTCGTTCCTGTCCGTCCTTGATAACGAGCGAATAGTAAAATGCAGGGTTATGATGTAGTATGTCGAAAAACACTCAAATAAGCTCATATATAATTCCTTATTTTTGGATGGTGGAAGTGGTAGGGGTCTGCTGACAATGATATAGTGATCGCTCGCCATCTACTGCAACACGGTTATATCTCAGCCGAGGTCAGATTATAACGATTCACTCCACTTCGTTACGCAAATCATTATCATCAGACCCCTGACATACTGACATAGGGGGTTTTGGACGAGATGGCTTTAGTCTCTCCTAAATTTACGGAAGCTCAAGCACCGTGTCCATTGTCAACAATTTAGCTACTCTAGATGTTTCCACTATTTGGATATATAGAAACGATACAGTTAGGGGACATTGGTTTTGTGAGCAAAGCGAATGAAACCTGCGTCCCCGCATAGTGATCGTTCGCCCTCGACTGCAAGAGACGAGGCTGAAGCCTTCGTGTCCAAAAAAAGCTTATTTCATTGGCATTACCGAGGACGGAGTGGGAACGAGCGATATCTAAATAGTGGAAATGGAAAAAGTGAATAAATGGTATTGTTTCGACAGTCTACTCCTTGCCCCAGTTTGAAAACTTGCTAAATACCTTTTTTGTTACTGGTATTACCAAAATATCACCTTTATTGGCTCTGCCTTTGGCGGATGGATTGGCTATGGCTACCTCTCCTACTGTTGTTTGGTATTTTTGGGCTATGGAGTGTAGGGTCTCCTTGGATTTTACCACATGTGAGAGATAGAATGACTTTTTTTGTCTCTGTAGCTCTTTGGATAGGGTATATATAGCATAGAAATCTATGATCTTGAGATGTGGGATATTCATCTTGTATGATGGTAGCTTGACAGGTACTACGCCATCTTTGAAGTGGTGGTTTAGTTTGAGCAAATCTGCTGGTTTCATCTTTATCATCTTGGCTATTTTCTCTAGGCTTTCGCCTGGGTCTACCTCCACTTGCACTACATCTTTACCATATAGCTGCTCTACTGCATCTCCCATCTCCTCTAACCCTAACGATACATTCTCCCCTATCATTGCCACTTGCAGTATCTTCTTTAAATAATTTCTAGTCTCTTTGGGTATATAAGCAGAGCTATTACTCATGAGTGTAGAGATCTCATCTGTACCAGCTTTGTCTATGGCTCTTTGGAGTCGCCCCTCTCCACAGTTGTATGCCATGACCACGAGATACCACTTGCCAAAATCCTTGTAGAGCTTATGCATGTAATTCATAGCAGCACTAGTGGCTAGTATAGGGTCTAGCCTTTCGTCAAAGTCGGAGTTGACGGTGAGCTTGTATTGCTTGGCGGTAGTCTCCATAAATTGCCATATGCCCACCGCACTAGCACTAGATACACTATCTTTTTTAAAGCCTGATTCGACCATAGCCATATAGACAAATAGGTCAGAGAGGTCATCCCTCATGAGCATACTCTTGAATGTAGGGATGAGATGACCGCCTCTATCAAGTGAGTTTTTGTAGTATCTCTCATATCTTTTGTGATTTTTTTTCAGAAACGATTGGAACTCATCATCGTATATATAATCATCATCTACATCAAATTCACCAAATACATATCTATAGCTAGGGTATTTGTCTACTACACTGTTGGCACATAAAGAGATGATAGTCAGAAAGATAAATATAACTATTCGCAATAAAAATCCTTCTCCATCACAACTCTTATCTACAGCTCTCTATAAAGTGAAAGCTTCTCCCATCGAAGAGACCTTTGTCGCTTAGTTTTATATCGGGTATGACGAGTAGTGCCATAAATGATAGAGTCATAAATGGAGCTGATAGAGTAGACCCCAATATATCTTTGGTGACATTATCTATCTCTCTATATCTATCGGCTACTTCAAATCCATCACTACTACTCATAAGACCAGCTATATCTAGCGGAAGCAACCACTCTCTATCTTCTGTAACAGCAGATATCCCACCTCTGGACTCTATCAGCAAATTGACAGCTTTGGTTATCATCTCATCACTACAACCTACAGCTATGATGTTGTGTGAATCATGTGCTACAGTAGATGCGATAGCACCTATCTCTAGACCGAAACCTGTCACATGTGCTATAGCAGGTGGAGTATCTTCATAACGGTTTATTACGCTTATCTTGAGTATATCATCTTGAGATTGCTGGTCTTTGTCTGCTATCTTTTCATGTGTGATCAGCTCATGATCTATCGCCTCTATGACCTCTAGTGTATGACATGATACTGTCTTGAAATCATCTATATGTTTGATGGATGTATGGAAGTTGTTTATCGCATCTATACCCACAGAGTCTATGAGTGATTTACCGCCCTTGGCTACACATTTGCCATTGATGATAGTCTGTAGTATATTGAACTCATCTAAACTATCTATCTCTATAAAGTCTGCACCATCCCCTACTCTCAGCAGCCCTACATCCAAATCATAATGTTCTATAGGATTGATAGATGCTATCTGTAGCACCTTGAAAAGATCATCACCTCTGTCCAATGCTCTTTTGACTAGTTGATTGATATGTCCACTGTATAGATCATCTGGATGTCTATCGTCACTACAAAACATTAGCATATTATGATGGCTATCTATGAGTGGTGCTAGTGCATCGAAGTTTTTGGCCGCTGACCCTTCACGGATCAATATCTTCATGCCATTTTCGACCTTTTCTAAGCCCTCTTCATATGTAAAGGCTTCATGATCTGTGCTAATACCTGCTCCTATATAGTGTAGCAGATCGTCTCCAGATAGAGCAGGTGCATGACCATCTATGGGTTTGTGATATTTTTTTGCTATCTCTATCTTGGCAAGCATATCACTATCAGCAGTCAGCACGGCAGGAAAATTCATCACTTCGCTCATATACTGTATCTCTGGCTTGGAGAGTAACTTCTCTATCTCCTCTACCCCTAGAGATGCTCCGCTAGTCTCGAATGCTGTAGCAGGCACGCAAGGAGATGCACCAAAATAGAAGTGAAAATCGACACTATTGCCATTATCTATCATAAACTCTATGCCATCTATACCTAATACATTGGCTATCTCATGCGGGTCAGATACAGTTGCTACAGTACCATGTCTCACTGCCAGACGAGCAAACTCACTAGGTGGCAACATAGAACTCTCTATATGTATATGAGCATCTACAAAGCCAGGCAGTATATATGTGGAGCAATCTCTGTCTATCTTAGCGATAGATGATATCTTGCCATCTTCTACATATACTCTAGCAGGATATATCTCTCTATGTTGTATATCTATGAGATTTGCTTCTATGATCATCATTTATTCTTAAAGTACATTGATCCATATAGTATTTGCTACCAAAAGTATAACCAATATACCGATGATATTAAATATGAACCCATATGTAGCCATAGTCTTGACTGTGACTGCTCCAGAACTCATAGCTATAGCATTTGGCGGTGTAGCTATAGGTAGCATAAAGGCATATGATGCGCATACAGTAGCGACCATCATGATGAGTGTAGCATTGATGCCTGTCTTTTGAGCTACTTCATATAGTATCGGCAACATGATAGATATGAGGGCTGTATTGCTAGTGATCTCCGTAGTGAATGTGACCATGACAGCGATGATAAGTAAAAATAGTATGATCGGCATACTAGAGAAGGTCACTAAGTGCGAAGCTATCTCGCTAGCCAATCCTGTCTTGGTAAATGCAGCGGCTATGGCAAATCCTGCACCAAAGAGAAACATTATCCTATATGGTATATTTTCTTTATCTTTCATCCAATCAAGTAGCGAAAATGGTGGAGCAAATAGGATCAACCCTGCCCCCAATAATATGCCAGGCTCACTTAGACCTAGACCATTATAGTATGGTTTGATGGGTGCATTGACGAGTAGTAGTGCTATAAGACCAAAGAGTACTACTAATACTTTCTTCTGATTTAGATCCAATGGAGCATCACCAAGATCGGTATCTATGTGCACATCTTTGAGACCCAAGCCTAGCACGAAACCAACTACGATAAACATCGTAAATACCAGTGGAGCTACCATCCACATCCACTGTGCAAATGGTATAGCCTCCATGCCATACTCATTCATGATACCCATGAGTATGAGGTTTGGTGGTGTACCTATGGGTGTCAATATGCCTCCTATACTAGCACCATAAGCTATCCCTAGAGCAAATCTCATCTTGAGCTTGATGTTATCTGTCAAAAATAGTGCTATAGGCAACAAGAGTAGAGTGGTCGTAGTGTTGGACAGTACTGAACTCAATAGCCCAGAGGTGATAATGAGAGCAAATATAATACCACGAGTACTACTAGGAAACAGTCCTAACATTTTGTTGGCTATCCACTTGTGTAGTCCTGTCTTCTCCACTGCAATGGCTATGAGAAAGCCACCCAAAAATAGATATATGATAGGATTGGCATAGTTGATAGTAGTCTCTTTGGTAGTCAAGACCCCAGTAGCTGGAAATAGCACTATAGGCAAGAGAGAGACTACCGCTAGTGGCAAACCCTCATTTGTCCATAGCGTCACAAGTAGCACTATGATGGCAACCATAAAGGATTGCTCTATTGTAAAAAAAGCGTACATCAATCCAAAAGCTACCAACGCCAATGCTATAGCTATAGATATCTTTTTGATCTGTATATTCATATCCATTGTATACCCTCCATTAAACTAATATAGCCTATTATACAATTATTATTTTTATAGTTGCAGTTTGATAATTTTTTTTTATCATATAATAGCAGTTAGTAACAAATCTCTACTTAGATTTATGATTTGTGTAATGAAGTAGAGTGAATCCTTATCGCCTGAGCTAGGTTGCAGTATAGCTCTGTTGCGGTTTAGCCGAGGTCAGGCTACCTCAACGATATAAACACCACTTCCGAGTCTTGCAAGAACTATAGCGTAGTTCCTTATCTCACTTTTTGAACTCCAATACACCCACTTCCATATCCTCTTTGTCTTTGGCTAGTTGTATCATGATCTTCTCTGATTTTACCCTTTTGGTTCCATAGTGCGTAGTAAGCGTGCCGTATATAGTCACTGGGCCTGTGATACTTTGACGATGCTCACTATAGTAGTGCATGATCACCCTATATTTGCCACTCTTTGCTCTTCTCAGTGTGAACTCCTCGGGACCATACCCTCTCGTGAAGTCTCTGCTAATCTTGCCACCCATTTTTGTATTTGGGTATGAGTAGTAGCACTTTTCACCATCAGGGTCTATGACCCATAGATCTATATCTGTATTGTTGCTACTCCAGCTCACTACGATACGAACATCTAGTGGCATAGAGTATATGTAGGCTCTATTTACTCTTTTTAGATTTAGACTCTTTCTGTGCTGTGATATGAGAGCATTTAGCTCATTGAATATCACATCTTTGATATCATTGAACCTGCCCCACTCTTTGGACAAAATATAGTTGTAGTAGTCTAATGCCTTCTGATACTGTTTGCTACTTTGATAAGCTATCGCTAGATCCCTATATGACTGAGGCTCCTCAGGTCGGAGAGCCTTGATCTCTCTATATATGGCTATAGAGAGTCGATATTCACCCTCATCCATCAGCCTTTTTGCTACTACTTTGAGTAGCTCAGGATTCTCTAGATCCAACTCTACGGCATTTGTCAATACTCTGATTGCCCTCTTGTGGAGTCCTTTTTTGAAGAGATAATCTGACACCTCTATATAGAATGCAGGTCTATTGCTGTTTGACTCTTTGAAGTCGTAGTAGTAGTTATCAAATGACTTGAGAGGTAGAGAGCGGAGCTTCTTCATATATGGAGCGTTTGGAGTCCAAGCTAGTATCTTGATAGAGGAGTCCTCTTTTTTTACTTTTTTTGCTTTTGAGGTAGCTTCTCTTTCATTCATAGCATTCGATACCAAAACAGGCTCTTCGACAGGCTGTATATCACCACCCATGCCACCGCCTTCATCATCTTTATCATCATATTCTTTTATCTTCGGTGGGTTTCTATACCATTTTTTGAGCTCTTTGATTCGTCTGAGATTGTCTGCTTTTATCTCCTTTTGCTTATCTCTCTTTCTTCTCTTGATATTTAATATACGCTTGTTGTACTCTGCTCTCAGCTCTTTGGGCGGCACTATCTCATACTTCACATAGTCATCTACACTATCTAGTACTATAAACGCCTTGCCCTTGACAAGTATGGAGTATCTCTTGCTTAGTGTATCTATTGTTTTTCTATTTTTGACTCTATCAAATGATAGATAGTTTATCTTTTGGCTAGCCCATATCCTAGATACCGTTGATCTATCGTTGCTCTTTGTGATGGTAAAAGTTTGACTCTTTGTGGCACCATCTATGCCACCGTAATTGAGTGTAAGTTTGGCTTTGCTTCCCTTTAATATACCTACTACGCCAAATCTCTTGCCTATCGCCCCATATGTAGATGGATATAGCTCCCTTAATTCACCTTTTTTGTGACCAAACGAGAGAAATCTCTCAGAGTTCGAGAGGAGTAGTTCGAGAGCCTCTTTTTGGGTGTGGTTGTATAGATTGATGAAAGCCCCACCGCTCTTGTATGCTAACTTTTTGAGAAAACCATAGTTGCTTCCTGCTGTAGAGGATATAGTATATATAGGCTTTTTGCCTATGGCTATATCTTCACCGCCTATGGTATTGACTGCATCACTAAAGACTAGTACCTCATCACTATCCTTATCTACCTTGATGCTCTTTAGGTTTGTGCCACCATCATTTTTGAGACTCTTTAGGTATCTTATGAGTGCTGCGGTATCGCTACCTACCCTAAAGACTCTCTTTTTATCTGCTCTGTAGTTGAATGGTACTACCTTTACACTCTTGATACCATCTATAGACTTCATATATCTATCTAACAAGCTCAGCTCACTCTTTATATCTCTCTTCCCTGCTGAGTGTGAATTGTCCCAATAGATAGTGATCTTCTTTGGAGCTTTTTTGATACTCTTCTCTAGTAGTGGCGGTTTCACCTGTAGGTAAAAATATGTTTTTTTACCTACTGTGTGAGTAAATAGCCTGTGATCTTGCTGGTCTAGCTTTGGCAGGAGAAATTTGATCGGTTTTTTGAGTGAGAAGTTACTCTTTTGGAAGTGGACGGTATATGCCTTATCATTCTCATCTACATGTATAGTGTTGAACTCATCTAGTTTTATATTTTCTCTCTTGTCGCCCTTGATGACTTTGATATCTAGAGTGAACTCATCTATGGATTTCTGATCCTCTATAGGCAGGGTATAGTATGCACCTTTAAGCCTCTGCGTGGTAGCTACGACTACCCTCTTGTATCCCTTGGCTGGGATAGGATATATCTTTGTCTTAAAGAAGTTGCCCTTTGTGAGATTGGCTATACCTGGGTCTATCTGCTTGCGTACTACTGCCTCAAACGCCTGCCGTGCTTTGACCTTGTCTAT
>WFMX01000186.1 GCA_015488875.1 Campylobacterota bacterium
ATATAAACGATAGGGGTCCGGTGATTTGTGATGCGTGGAGTGTAGCGGAATGCATCATGAATAACCTGACCTCGGCTAAACTGCAACATCGTTATGTTACAGCCGAGGTCAGGTTATAACGATTCACTTCACTCCGTTACGCAAATCATTATCACCAGACCCCTAGCACTGCCACTTAGGATCGTAGTGAAATAAAACCTAAAAAGAGTCACACATAGTCTGTCGAAAAAGCACAATAGATTTGCCCCATCTATTTCTATAGTGTCCCCCACTTGTAGCTTTCATAGATTTCATTCACAAAGGCAATGCCAAGAGTTAGTTTTTTGGACTAGACGGCTTTAGCTTCTCCATAATTTGCAGTCGCCATTATCATACAGTTGAGTTTGTACTGCTTCTTTGAAGAAATAGTGCAATGTGACAAAACTACACAGAAAAATATGTAGCTATATGCTCTTATGGGCATCCTCATGCAGCTCATTCCAAGTTAGCTTGCCGCCACCGAGTAGATGAAAATGTAGATGGTCTATCTCTTGTCCTCCATCACTCCCATTGTTTGTGATGAGTCGGTATCCTGCTCTGTCTACACCTACTTTGGAAGCTACCTCTTGTATAAATGTAGTCATCTCTGCCATCATCTCTGGCGATACTGATTGGAAGCAGTCTACATGCTCTTTGGGTATGATGAGTATATGGATAGGTGCCTTGGGGTATAAGTCATGAAATGCCATGAAGTTGTCACTCTCGGCTACGCTGTTGTTGGGTAGTTCGCCCTCTACGATTTTACAAAATATACACATGTTTATCCTTTTGTTGAGTTGATACTATTATACTGTATGATTATAAATGTATCGTAAACCTTTATGGATGGAGATATGGTCAATACGAGAATGGTGGTCGAAAGTGGTGTTTGCTCCACCTAATGGCTGAGGCTAAAGCCAAATGCCAAAGAAGTAAGCTTTTTTTGGACGAGATGGGCTTAGCCTCTCTGCTTCCCTGCAAAAAAGTTTCCTGCCAAGCCTAAAGGCACAACTGTCCTATAAAATAGATATCTACCAGATATTTCACTAGCTAAAGATCCTAATGTAGCCAATGTAAGTGTAGATATAGCCACTCCTACCAATCCGCTAGATAAAAATAGTATAGCCAATAGAGGGAGAACTAGAGCAAATATGATAAGTGAGTATACTCTAAATCTCTTGATAGATCCGAAGTTCTCTTGTAGTAGTATTCGTGTGCGGTTGAGTTGATAGTATAGCTTGTCACCCTTATCCAAATGTCTGTAGAACATCACCTCTTCAAAGATGATAAGCATTTGTGCCATGCCTGCGAGTAGCGTCACGGCTAGTAGTACAGTCGCTCCATCTTTGCCATTGGATATGAGTAGTATAAGTGCCATAAGTAAAAAACCTACATATCCAGAGCCGAAAAATCGTTTGGTAGTAGATGATCTATCCCATGATGGTCGAGCTTTGATACGATATATCATAGACTGTGCATATATGCCATAGACTCCTATAAATAGGGTGATAGCCTCAAGAAGTATCAATCCAAATCCACTATATTTTAGGTAGTGCAATCCTGCTACCATAGTAGCCAACCCAGTAAATGCACCCAGGGCTATAGCCTCCCTAGATAGCCATGAAGTCCTCCAATTTTTCATCGCCATGATCGCCATGATAGGACGACCTAAATGTAGAGCGGATAGAGGTAAGCCTATAGCTGCAGGTAGAAATGCGACTATACTCATAGCTAGATTTGGTTTAGGCAGATCAAATCCTAGCCAGTATAGTAGTTGCCCAAAAAATAGTGCTATAAATGCACCCAATGATATCTGTGTAAGTATGGTCATAAAAACAAGTGGTAGCTCTGAATGGGCTGGCTTGAGTATATGCTCGTCCGCCACTCGGATCTCTTCGCCATCTTTGAGTTCTGGTAGAGTATATCTAGTAGTCGGCTTAGTGATACTCACATCTGGTAAATGAGGGGCTACCCCATCTTTGACCATATCCTCTTCTAGCCATTTCTCTACATTGACTACCTCTATCTCTATAGCACCTGCTGGACATGCCTGCACACATGCTGGAGTTTGACCGACTTCTAGCTTGTCCACGCACATATGGCACTTGGTGACTATGCCTCTATCAGGGTTGAATACTGGCACTTCATACGGGCAGTTCCATGTGCAGTATTGGCACCCTATGCATACATCATCATCATGAAATACTATACCGTTATCTAGTTTGATATATGAGTTGGTAGGGCATCCCCTCAAACACTCAGGGTCAATACAGTGATTGCAACTCATAGAGTTAAATAGTTGTAGAGTGTCTGGGAAAGATCCACTCTCCATCTCGCCTACTCTCCTCCACTTGATATCTGCTGGATTGTTATTTTGTTCATTGCAAGCCACTTCACAGCAGTGACACCCTACACAGGCAGTAGCATCAAAGTGAAACCGATACTGTTCTCCCTCTTTTAGCTCTGGTATATCTATAGTATAGTTACCGCACTGCATACCTGTATCTGATTTGTGAGCTATAAAGCTCTCCAAAGGTGTCTTGTCGCTCATACTTCTCTCTTGTATTGAATTATCTATATTATAATCTATATTATGAAAAATTAGCATAATATCTGATTATATTTTAGTCAAAATATAAATTTTACAATTTTATGTAAATATTGTGGTCTATATAGATTATTTTTGATATAATTCGTGTTAATCAAAAAATATTAGGAAGTGATGATTGTTATGAAAAGGATAATTGTAGGTATACTATTGTTTTCGCTCTTCTTGTCTGCACAGCATAGGGAGTTGATACCACTATCAAAAACAGATTTTTTAGCTATAGACAAGCAGGGTCGTGAAAAGAGAGTCAATATGGCAGGCAAAGATTTTATACTTGTCTCCGTGCGTGAAGAGGAGAGTGATGGTAGATTCTATGCCGTGGATAAGGACGGTACGGTATGGCTAAGTGGCGGTATATCATCGGGTGAAGAGATAGGATACACCCCTTCAGGTGTATGGAGTGTGCTTCGCAAGATACGATATTATACATCCAAAAAGTATCCAGAGGCAGATGGTAGCAACAATATGAACTATAGCCTCTTCTTTACAAATTCAGGACATGCACTTCATGAAGGTAGTATTAATTTCAGTTCTCATGGTTGTATACATGTAGACAATAGAGATATATCTAGACTTTTCCATTGGGCTTGGATAGGCATGCCAGTATTGGTGACAAGAAACAGATATATGAAGTACGCTAGACCTGACCTTACTCGCATATACAAGACAGAAAAAAAGTATAGACGCAAGCGATCACACTCTATTGAAGATACTGACCAAAACTCTATACATACATTTAGAAGATAGGTAGATAAATTCTTTTGATTTTATCTATCACTTTAGCTGAGTGTAATTTAATATGAGATATAATTTTTGTGTAATTCATTTACACAAACCCAATCAACACAAGGAAGAACCATGAAGAAACTTTTAGTAATTTCAGCAATCACAGCAACAGCACTATTTGCTAGCCCAGTAGCAGATGTGGCTACAAAAGCAGTAGACGCAGCAGCAGACGCAGCAAAGACAGCAGTAGTAGAGAAGGCGACAGAAGCAGTAGCTCCAGATGCCAACAAGACAGAAGAGAAAGCTACAGAAGAGAAGCCAGCTGAAGAGAAAAAGTAAGAGATTTATAATCTTTTATTTATCTTTCACCATAACATATTTGTTATGGTGACTATTTATCAACCTCCATTTTTATCTACAAACCACATCAAACATACATACTCTTAAGAAAATATTGATATCATAAAAGACAATTAATATCAAAAGAAGAGATCACATGAAAAAAATCATACTAATATCCCTACTATTGTCATGGCTAGTGGCCGAAAGTAACCAAACTAAGCCAACGACCAACAGTTGCATAGAGTGCCACCAAGGTATAGAGGATATACGAGACCACAAGAGTGGAATGATGAAAGCTATTTATAAGATGGCAAATAAGGCTGGTGCTAAAGATAATGACTGTATAGTGTGCCATGGTGGTAATCCACGAGAGTCCACAAAGGAGCTATCCCATAGTGGAACTATAGAGTACTTCAAGAGCCACAAGGGACCAAAGGCATTCTATCCATACCCAGCTAGCCCATGGATCAACAAAAATACATGTGGAGTCTGCCACCCAAAACAGGTATCAGCCCAAGAGAACAACCTGATGGCGACAGAACAGGGCAAAATACATGGTGCATTGTGGGGTTTTGGTGGTAAAGATGGCTATAATCACTCATTTACCAACTTTGGTGGCAAATCTGTAGAGCCTCATGAGAGACTAGGCACAGAGACATATCGTAAGTATATGGATAAGCTGAAGGCGATAGAGCCACAAGGCTTCTTCGATGTCACCAAGGAGCTACCACCTGCACCTACAGCAGAAGAAGTAGAGAAAGACCCATCTCTATCTGTATACACATATCTGCGTCAAGAGTGTCTCAGATGTCACACAGGGGGCAAGGGCAGAAAAAGAAGAGGAGACTATAGGGGTACTGGGTGTAGCTCATGCCATATCCCATACTCCAATGCAGGATTGTATGAGGGTGGCGACAAGTCGATATCCAAAAAAGAGGATGGTCACCTACTAGTCCACTCCATACAGTCATCGAGTAAGGTCAAAGTGCAGGTACATGATGTAAACTATAGTGGTATACCAGTAGAGACATGTACTACTTGTCACAATAGAGGCAAGAGGATAGGGGTATCCTATCAAGGTCTTATGGAGAGTGGATATCAAGCTACCTTTGATGCACAGGGCAATGGTCAGCCAAAACTACACACCAAGAGATATCTACACCTCACAGAGGATATACACTATAGTAAGGGTATGTTATGCCAAGATTGCCATACCTCCAACGACATGCATGGTGATGGATTTTTCAGAGGGGCAAACCTAGGTGCGGTAGAGATAGAGTGTCAGGATTGTCATGGTACAACTACAAAATACCCATGGGAATTGCCTCTAGGATATAGTGACGAGTTTGCTACCACTCCAAAAACAGGTGAAGCGAGAGGAACCACAAAAACTCTAGCCGAGTACCTAAAGCAAGGGAGTATCCCCAAAGATAAGGGCGATGGTTTTTTACTCTCAGCTAGAGGTAATCCACTTACGAAAGCAGTCAAAAAAGGCAACAAGGTCATAATGCACCTCTCATCAGGTAAAACAGTAGAACTCAAACCCCTCAAACTCCTAAAGGAACAAAAGAAGATATCCAAAGAGGGATTAGTGGCGATGGATAATATAAAAGCCCATAGAGATAGACTAGAGTGCTACACTTGCCATGCTACATGGGCTCCTCAATGTTATGGATGCCATGTCAAGGTGGACTACTCAGGTGGCAAGCAAAACCCCGACTACCTCAAAGCCTCAAAACACCATCACAATGGTAAAACAGGAGAGATGACAAATCTCAAAGATTTTCTAGTAGATGGCAAAGTGACAGAGACTAGAAGCTATCTACGATGGGAAGACCCAGCCCTCAGCCAAAATGGAGAGGGTAGGGTATCCCCAACTATTCCAGGGTGTCAAGTGACCCTTACTGTCATAGGAAAAGAGGGCAAAGCTCTATATCAAAACCATATATTTAAGATCAAAAATGTAGAAGATGCAGGTGAAGAGGGTATCAACTCCATCACAATGTCACCAGTCCAGCCACATACCATTACAAAAAAGAGTCGAAGTTGTGAGAGTTGTCATACTTCACCTAAGGCTATGGGCTATGGGATCAATGGAGGTAAATATTTTAGTGATCCGAGCAAGACTACGATGGTAGATTTGATGGACAATAACCGTAAGGTACTAGCTCACAATGTAGACGAGCAGATACCAGCCACCCTAAATCTCAAACATGACTACTCGGTGATGATAGACAAAGATGGCAAGCAAGTCCAAACAGTAGGCAATCACTGGAAGCTATCACAAGCATTGGACAATAGCACAAGAGAGAAGCTAGATAGAAGAGGGGTATGCCTCAGCTGTCACCAGAGTATACCAGAGGGTAATCTAGCCATATCAGCCATGGGACATATAGCCAAAATGGCAAATGTAAAGATAGATAACTCTATGCATAAATATATATTGAGTAAATCTCTGAATATCTCTGCTTGGGTACAGGTAGTAGTGCCATTGATTATTGGATTATTTGGGATTTGGTTCTTTTGGATGAGAAGAAGAAATAACACATAAAAAACTCAACTTCAGACCCAGTATGTCGAAAATGATTCAAATAAGCTCTTATCTCGTATCTCATTCCTTATTTTCGGATGGTAGATGTGGTAGGGGTCTGCAAATCATACCCCTGCCGTGAATAGCACTAAATTAAGCCCAAATCACTTCTTTTTAGGACGATAGGGGTCTGGTGATTTGTGATGCGTGGAGCGTAGCGGAACGCATCATGAATAACCTGACCTCGGCTAAACTACAACACGGTTATGCTACAGCCGAGGTCGAACAATTTCTATTACAAATTGATGTTACATCACATTTTGGTGGAAGCTCAAGCCATAAGTATCTACATAATTTAATCCAAGAAAGTTATGGTAATATAGCATAAGATTTAAGATTAAAAAAAGAGTATTCTGCACCAAAAATCAAAACAATCCCAAAAAAATCTAATGCAAACTCTCTTTTTTATTTGTAATCTGTTGTAAATAATCACTTATCTGTATGAGTGAGAATGTGACGAGAAATATCATCAATCCAGGGAAGAAACTGACCCACCATGCTATCTGCATGACCGATTTGCCCTCGCTGAGTATGCTACCCCAGCTCATGTTGGGTGGTGTGACACCTAGACCTAGATAGCTCAAGCCACTCTCTGCTAGTATCGCACCGCTCACGCCAAATGTAAAACTGACGAAAAATATAGGGGCAAGTAGAGGTAGAAAGTATTTGAATATTATCTTTGCATTGGAGACTTTAGATAATTTGAGTAGCTTGATGTATGGTTGATTGGCTATGCGGTAGCTCTCTGCTCTTATGAGGCGAGAAGTCCCCATCCACCCAGTAATAGAGATGACTACTATGAGTATCATGGTAGATGCAGATATATAGCTCACCATAGCCAATAGCAAGAAGAATGTAGGAAATGTAAGAAAAAGGTCTACTATGACTACAAAACTTTTATCAAAATATCCTCTGAAATAACCAGCACTAACTCCTAGCAAAAGTCCCAATAAAGAAGATATGATTGCTGAGCCTACACCTATGAGCAGGGATATCTGCCCTCCATGCATCACTCTGGCCAATACATCTCTACCCAACCTATCTGTACCTAAGATATGATCCCAGCTAGGAGACTGGAGTATAAGATCGCTATTTAAATCAAATGGAGATATGCTATATATCATAGGTGCTATAAACGATAGTGCAAATATGGCTATCAATATAGATACGCTTATCAAGGGCAAGCGTATAGAATCTCTACTTTTCATCACTATCTTTTGGAGCAAAATAACTCAGTGTGCTTCTACCAAATTTTTTGCGTTTGATAAATTTGAGTTGACCTATGATTTGAGGCATATCTAGCTTGGTCATATGCTCTACTATCGCCATCTCACAATGTGTGGGGTCTATGCTCTGCATGAGTTTCAAAGTCTTATCATACACTTCATCCATGCCGTCTCTTGTGGAGAATGGTGGGTCGAAATAGAAATAGCTCTTTTGATCGCTCTTTTTGACTATCTCTTGAACTGTAGCAAATTTCTCAAAGCTATCACCATAGAAGAGATGAGACTTAGACGGATCTACTCTTTGGGCATTTTCTTGCAATATAGCATATGCTAGTTTGTTGTACTCTATGAAGTAGCACTCACCTGCACCGCGACTCAATGCTTCTAACCCTATAGAGCCACTACCCGAAAAGACCTCTACAAAATTTTTGTCTATCAAATCAAACTGTATCGTGTTAAATAGTGACTCTTTGAGTATAGACTTAGAGCCTCTAGTGGTATCTATAGCAGGGATATCTAGCCGTTTGCCTCTGTATTTGCCACCTATGATAGTAGTAGCAAATATCTTGATCTTTTTAGCCATCTTATACTTCACCTCGGATCTGATATGTGATATCGCCTGCACCAAATGCTGTCACTAATCCATCAGAGAAGCTCTTGATGATGTGTCCA
The DNA here is from genome assembly GCA_015488875.1 of Campylobacterota bacterium. Lineage (GTDB taxonomy): Bacteria > Campylobacterota > Campylobacteria > Campylobacterales > Sulfurovaceae > SZUA-451. The sequence continues at coordinate 8,183 of WFMX01000186.1, forward strand.
TCTTTGTAGGCTTTGACTACACCGTCTTCTTGTATGACATGGTCTGCCATAGTGAGCTTGTATCTACTAAATGCACCTTTGAGATCTATATCAATCTCTAGTTCACCAGCTGACCATATAGGTAATATCACCAACTCATCTGCACCATCAAAACACTCTACAAATGCCGATAGGTTATCCATAGTTCTGCTATATTTGTGTGGTTGCCATATGACGCTAAGCTTTTTGAAGTCACGCAGAGTCGCATACTCTTGTAGTGACTGCATAGTGGCTTTTATCTCTGTAGGGTGGTGTCCATAGTCATCTATCACGACTATTTTCTCTTCGTTGAGTACGATATCAAATCGTTTTTTGATGCCTTTGTATCTCAGTAGATTGGTTCTTATCGCCTCTATGTCTTCACCTAGCTCCAAAGCTGCCAATATGGCCAATGAAGCATCAAGAGCTATATGTTCACCCAAACCAAAGAGATCAAACTTGCCAAAATCAAGAAGCTCAAATCTAGTGTGAGGCTCTCCATCTATGAGTACATATCTTATGTTTTTTATATCACGACTTGGGTATAGCTTGATACTATCTAGTTGGGTATTGGATAGAAACTCATCTTCTGCATTGACGACTCTTGTTTTTGCTAATGTCAAAAAGTTCGTATATGCACCATAAAATCTATCTTCATCATACTCATAATACTCCATATGCTCTGGCTCTACATTGGTGACTATGGCTAAGTGCGGATTGGAGTTGAGGAAGCTCTCATCGCTCTCGTCTGCTTCAAATACCACTTTGTCATTCTCACAATTTCTCACATTGGAGCCGAACTCTTTGGATATAGCACCTATGAGTGCATTGGTATGGGGCAGGATAGACGCAAGTATGGCCGAAGTCGTACTCTTGCCATGGGCTCCACCTACAGCATATACCTCTTTGTCACCCAATATAGATATGAGTGAGTCTTTGCGAGAGAGTAGCTCTATACCCAAAGCCTTGGCAGAGATATACTCTGGATTGTTTTTGCGGACGGCAGCGGAATATATGACTCTATCTACCCCCTCTACTGCATCTTTGTGGTGAGGTATGGTGATTTTGGCACCGTAATTGGTAGCTAAATCATCGGTGATTTCACTCTGCCTGATATCTGAGCCACTTATGATATGACCATCATTTGAGAGAAATTTCGCCAATGCAGATAGCCCTATGCCACCTATGCCGATAAAATGAATCTTCATCTAATCCTCTTCTAAAACTTTGAGTTCATCTTTGGCTTTCTCTACAAGTTGATTATTTTCTGTTAGAAACTCTTTGGGGTCTATCTTGAAGTATTGTAGGAAGTATGCTAAGTCGTCCTCAACATCGTACTTATCTGCATCTACTATGTCAGAGATAAATGTATCAAAACTCTTGCCTTGCATCACACAAACAGCGTGAACCATCATAGAGTTCTTCAAGCCTTCATCATCTACCATATAATGCAATACTTGAAATAGCTCTTTTGCACCCTTTTGGTCGTTTTCGCTATATCTCTCTATAGCGTGTTCATATATAGCTCTAGCAGTGAAAAGCTCCTCTTTTTTCTCAAGGTCAAAACCTCTCTGCTGACTTAGGTACTCTGCCAATCTATCAAAAGCCTCTTTGAGTATGAATGTAAATACATCATTGATCTTATCTTCATCTTCGCTCACTACCAACAAAGCATCAAGTAATTGATAACCTTTCTCTATACTCTTTTGCTCATTCATCTCTTCTTCAAGCAACACTAAATTTGCCAAAAAGTCTTTATCACTCTTGAGTGCCTCTATATCTATATCTTGTATATTGTCTTGCATTTTTGCCCTTTTTACTATTTGATGGTATTTTAACCAAATATTGCTGATTTATAAGAGAAGGTAGTCTTATTTAGACTAAAGAAGAGTCTTGTCTAGCACTCTGCATGGATATATAGAAACGATAGGGGTCTAGTAATTTGTGATGCGTGGAGCGTAGCGAAATGCATCGCAATTGCCTGACCTCGGCTAAACTGCAACGCGGTTGTGCTTCATTCGGGGTCAGGTTATAACGATTCACTCCACTTCGTTACGCAAATCATTATCACCAGACCCCTACCACAAAGATGAATTGCCCCTATTTTTATGTGATGAGAAGTATCCAGCCAGTTCCTATAGTGAGGAACACTATAGTATTTACCAATGTGACTATGCCACCTACTTTGTAAATCTCTCCAGCTTCGAGGTATCCGCTACCTACATATATGACATTGGCTGATGATCCTTGAGGTGTGATGATGGCATTGAAATTTGTAGCAAAGAGTAGCATAAGAGCCATCAGTTCTGGAGGTACGCCAGTCTTGACCGCTACACCTAAAAATACACTAAATAGTGCCAACATCTGAGCAGTCTGAGAGACGAAGAAGTAGTGTATGAGTACATACGCTATGACTAGTATCAGATACGCAGCCATCCAAGGCAATCCATCTACCATAGTAGCGGCATTCTCGCCTATCCACCCCATAAATCCAAATTTGTTGAGATGTACACTCATAGCATAGAGTATGGCGAACCATACCAAAGTACCGAGTGCCTGACCCTCACCGTGTAGATCTTTGATAGTGAAGATATTGGCTAGCATTAATATACCGAGACCTAGAAAGGCTACGGCTGTTTTGTTGAGTTCTGGTGCAAATGATGAGGCTATCCATAGAGATACCATACCTACAAAGACACCTGCCATAATCCACTCGTTTCTACTCACTTTGCCCATCTTGTCTAGTGCATCTTGGGCTATCTGTGGTGCATTTGGAGTATGTTTGACCTCTGGTGGATAGACCTTCATGAGTACCCATGGCAAGATGGCATACAAGACCAATACAGGAACACTTGCAGCTAATGCCCAAGACCCATAAGTGATATTGACTCCAAACTCTTTCGCCATTTTGGCTCCTGCTGGATTGGCTGCCATGGCCGTGAGCCATAGTGATGAGGAGATGGTGAGTCCAGCCATAGAGGACATCATCAGATATGATCCTAGCTTCTTGCGTGTGCCATCAGATACATTGGAGCCACTATCTGTAGCCAAGGCATTGACTATAGGGAATAGCACCCCTGATCTAGCTGTATTGCTAGGAAATGCAGGTGCCATGAACATATCTGCTGCTATGATAGAGTATGAAAGACCTATACTGCTCTTGCCAAATTTGCGTATGATAAGAAATGCTATCCTCTTGCCGAGTCCTGATTTGATGACTCCTCTAGCGATAAGAAATGCCACTATAATCAGAAGTATCCAATCCTCACCAAAACCACTAAAAGCTTGTTTTGCAGTAAGAGTACCTGTGAGTATGACTGCCGATACACCTAGTATGGAGGAGGTGAATATAGGCATAGCCTTGAGTATCACGGCAAATATAGCTGTGATAAATATGACAAAAAGATGCCAAGCCATAATAGGGGTAAACTCTAAGTCGCCACTAGGAAGCTTTTGGATATAGCTCTCTAATCCTGATGGCATAGGCATAAACCATAATATAAGCCCAAATAGCAGTACTGCTATCTGAAGCACATGTTGTTTGTGTGTTTGATTTGGGTGATGTGACATATATAACTCCTTAAGTATAAGATATCTAAATAATTATACTTCACCTAGTATCTCAAAATACTTAATTCACCTCGCTATATCTCTTCTCTAGCTCCATGTATAACTTATCGGGGCTTATATCAGGATTAGACTCCAATATCTTCTGCATATGCAAATTGTCCTCTTCATCGTTCCATATCTTGATATATGTACCATCTTTATAGCCATGATCTTGCCTAAAACGGTTCAATATATTTTTGCCGATATATAGCTGATATAGAGTATCAAGATTCAACTCTGATTGGATCGCTACTGCGAAGAAAGATACCATCAGTTTATCTATAATATCATCGCAAAATAATGACTTCATCAACTCCTCTACCACTGCAATCTCTCTATAATAATCATCTCCATTCACTTCTCTACTAGCTATAAAATCTTCATAATTTGATAGAGACATTATCATCTTTGAGAGTTGATCTATATCTCCTAAATCTCCGAGCTTATACTCTTGTAGGGCTTGACTCATGATGAAGTGCCATATATCTACGACCTCTATCTTGATATTGTCATAGTCTGGCGTAGCATCTATATTTTTCCAATGTTTCCATGGATATGACTCTATGAGTTCGGCACATTCGAGATAACTACACCTTCTCCAATCTATAATCTTGCCATTTTTGGTAATACCACTCTCCCAGCCTATGCCGTTGGTGCTATCGTTCAACTCTTGTTGGAGTAGTAACATCTCTTTGATCTTATTCATTATTTCGTTCTCCCTATTTGTTCTATAGTCGCTAGTATCTTCTCTACTTTTGCTACAGGATCACTATCTCTATAGATAGGTCTACCTATGACAGGGAAGTCTACCCTCTCTTGGGATGCTACCTCTAGTGTAGCTAC
>WFMX01000187.1 GCA_015488875.1 Campylobacterota bacterium
ATATCTAATACAATATAAGGACTATAAATTGAAACTATTTGGAACAGATGGAGTGAGAGGTAGAGCAGGACGCAAAGTATCTGCTATGAGTGCTATGCGTTTGGCGATGGCTACTGGTATATACTTTCGTCAATTTTCAAAGACTAACAAGATATTGGTAGGAAAAGATACGAGAAGAAGTGGATATATGATAGAGAATGCGTTGGTGTCTGGATTGACCGCTGTGGGCTTTGATGTCATACAGATAGGACCTATGCCTACACCTGCTGTGGCGTTCTTGACAGAGAGTATGCGATGTGATGCTGGCATCATGATATCTGCTAGTCACAATCCATATGATGATAATGGTATCAAATTTTTCGATGCCATGGGTAGCAAACTCAACAATGAAGATGAGCTAAAAATAGAGAGCATCTATGAAGATGAAAAACTCATAGAAGCCTCTCAGGCGACAGGAAAGGGTATTGGTAAATCCAAGAGGATAGATGATGTCATAGGTAGATATATAGTGCATATCAAAAACTCTTTTCCAAAGCCCCTGACTCTAGCAGGCAAGAGAATAGTGGTAGATTGTGCCAACGGTGCAGGATATATCGTAGCCCCTACCATACTTCAAGAGCTAGGAGCAGATGTCATACTACTAGGAGACAAACCTGATGGATTCAACATCAACTACAAGTGCGGAGCCATGCATCCAGAAAATGCAGCACAAGCTGTTTTGGAGTTTCGTGCAGATGCAGGCATATCACTAGATGGAGATGCAGATAGATTGGTATTTATAGATGAGAAAGGTGAAGTGGTAGATGGAGACAAGCTCATGGCTGTACTAGCTACACACCTCAAAAACGAGGGAGAGCTAAAGGGTGATGGCATAGTAGCCACAGTGATGAGCAATCAAGGACTCGATGAGTATCTAGCTACACAAGATTTAAAACTATATAGAAGTGATGTCGGCGACAAAAATGTAGTGGAGATGATGGAAGAGAAGGGTATCAACTTTGGAGGTGAACAGAGTGGGCATATCATCTTTAGCGACTATGCAAAGACTGGTGATGGTATCTCTAGCGGTCTGCAAGCCCTAGCATATCTTATCAAGAGCGATAGACCTGCTAGCGAACTCTTCAATCCATACGAGTCATACCCTCAACAATTGGTCAATATACTCATATCAGAAAAGAGAGAATTTGACACCATAGAGGGGCTAGACGAACTCAAAGCCGAAGTAAAATCTGCTAACATGAGATATCTATTTAGATATTCTGGTACAGAAAATAAATTACGACTGCTATTAGAGGGCAAAGATGAGATTGCTTTAGAGAAAATGATGAATAAATGTAGAAAATTTTTCGAGAAAGAGCTAGTATAGTATGACCAAATTTTTGATGATATTTATGCTAGCGATAGTAGGCACTATCATAGTGGATCAAAATATCAAAATGATGTTTATACATGGGTACTACTGGGATAGTAAGTGCATATCGTTGGAGTTGCATTACAACAAGGGTGTAGCATTTTCTATGTTTGCATTCTTAGGAGCGTATCTCAAGTGGATACAGGTAGCACTCATATCTGGCATAATTGCCTATATATTCTACGAGGGATATCTCAAAAAATACGCATTTCCATTGGGTATATTGATAGGTGCTGCTATCAGCAATTTATATGATAGATTTGTCCATAGTGGTGTAGTGGATTATATAGCGTGGCACTGCTGGTTTGACTTTGCAGTATTCAACTATGCAGATGTGATGATCAATCTCTCTGTAGCTTGGATACTCCTTGTTTACTATTTTGACGATGATAGAAAAATTGACAATTAGCACAAAGAGGTATCTGCTTTTATTTGCCATATCGACCATCTTTGGCAATGGAGGAGCTACTACTACCGATATCACTCCAGATGGTGTAGGTAGTCGCTACATGGATATAAAGATACTAGACCAAAAATTACTATCATACTCTGACATATCCCACCAACACTTCAGTGAGATATCAGATCTAGCCTATGACAAAAAATCAAAAAAGCTCTATATGTTGAGCGATCAAGGCATACTCTTTGACTATAAAATTATCCTAGATAAAAAGATAGAAGAGTTGAGTCCGCAGGGTGCAGTCGTACTGAAAAACATAGGCGGCAAAGAGTTCAGGAGATGGAGACGCGATAGCGAGGGCATGACTATCGGATACAGAGATAGGCTCTACATATCATTTGAAGGCAGGGCAAAGATAGGATATTTCAGTAGGGACGGTATCATGAAAAAGAGATATCCACTTCCACCAAAACTCAAAAATCCAAAAAACTACAGAAGCCAAAACAAATCCCTAGAGGCACTAGCGTGGCATTCCAAATATGGTCTATTGACAGCTACAGAGTGGCCGCTCAAGAGATATAAGGCAAAGGATCAAACTATCTACTCTCTATATGGACGAGAGTGGCACTTCAAAGCAGAGAGTGCAAAGAGTAGTGCCGTGGTAGCCATGGAAGTGATGGATAGAGATCATATATTGATACTAGAGAGGGCATATAGTGGTATGATGCACCCTGTCATTATCACGCTCAAAAAGGTATGGCTCGACCAATGCAGAGGTAGTGGCAAAATAAAACACGACTGTAAAAGCAGAGTCTTAGCACAGTTTGACAGTAGCAAAGGTTGGCATATAGATAATTTCGAGGGGCTTACGAAAGTATCCAAAGATAGATATCTCATGGTTAGTGATGACAATGACAACTTCTATCAAAGAACCCTACTTATATACTTCAAGGTACTAAATGAAAATAGATAAATATCCACTATGTGGCATAGATGAAGCTGGCAGAGGTCCATTGGCGGGTGAATTGGTGATGGCTGGAGTGCTGCTATTATCTCCCATAAATGGTCTCAATGACTCAAAAAAGCTAAGTGCAAAACGAAGAGAGGAGCTATATGAAAAGATAGTAGCCTCCTCTCTCTATCATATAGTAAGTTTCGATAGTAACACCATAGACGAAGATGGCATATCGCTATGTCTACACAATGGCATATGCGACATTATGGACAATATAAAAGATGCCGAGTATCTCTTTGATGGCAATAGTAAATTTGGGGTAGAGGGCATCACTACCATGGTCAAAGCAGACCTCAAAGTAGCAGAAGTAAGTGCTGCTAGTATACTAGCCAAAGTCACTAGAGATAGGATGATGATGAAACACGCTGAGGTGTACCCACAATATGCCTTTGAAAAACACAAAGGATACGGAACCAAACTCCACATAGAGAGACTCCAAAAACACGGCAGATCCCCCATTCACCGAGTGAGCTTCAAAGTCAAAGCATTAGATGAGACGACACTGTCTTAGGAAGGTTCTTTGCTTCTCTTTTTAGTGCTTTTTTCAGAAAGAACCCATGATGAGATAGCCTAGCTGACAATAGATACTTGCAACTAATAGGCATTTAATAGATATTCCTTTATAATATAGTAAATCACAAAAAGGTCAGAGAGTATGAAAAGATTTATTTTTATTTTTACTATTTTGTTGTCGATAGATCTATATGCGTCATCTTCGTATGATAGAGCCGTCAAGCAGTATCAGTCTAGAGAGTATAGTGACGCTCTCAAATCATTCTATGTATCTGCACGCCAACACAATCTAAACGCCTACTATATGTTGGGCAAGATGCACGAAGAGGGCATAGGAACAGGTGTCAACAGTCAGACTGCTTTCTATTGGTATGAAAAGTCAGCTAAGAGAGGTCATCCATCGGCACAATATAGATTGGCTAGAATGTATGAGAGCGGTACAGGTGTCATCATCAAGCCAAAAAAAGCAAAGGCTTGGTACAAGAAAGCAGCATCAAATGGAAACAAAGATGCAAAAGAGAGATTGGCACATTGGGAGACTAAAACCAAAGCAGAGAAGCCAAGGCAGATCTATCAAGACAATAGCCATGAGGAGATATTACCAAGTGCTGTATCGGTCGATATCAAAAAGCTAGAGTTAGCTACAAGGACAGGATCTAGCAGTGCCTCAAATGCCCCTAACCCGACAGATGATGACAACGGCTCAATGTTTGATTCATTGATGTTTTGGAATTAGAAATTTCCTTAGCTCGACTAAGAGATATCCATATGTTTTGCGTAGTACATTCATATTGATGCAGTATGTTAATGATTGTAAGATTTGAAATGTAGTTTTGATTGTGACAATGTATGGCCGGGAGAGGGGGATTCGAACCCCCGGTAGGTTCCCCTACACCGGTTTTCAAGACCGGCACGTTCAACCGCTCCGACATCTCCCGACAAAAAGTAGAATAGCATTATATCTAAAAAAGATAAAAACTAACTGATAAATGGAGGAGCCACCCGGATTTGAACCGGGGATAGCAGCTTTGCAGGCTGCGGCCTTACCACTTGGCGATGGCTCCCTAAGTAAATTATGTCAAAACATAGCAATAACCCACAAGA
>WFMX01000188.1 GCA_015488875.1 Campylobacterota bacterium
GAATTATATCAAAAAAGTGTTATGGCTATCATCACTACTTGCAATCAAATCTTTTTTCTACTATAATGTCACAAATAAAAGGAGAGAATTATGATATATACTATCAATGACAAACATAGACAATTCAACAAAGTTGCCTCTACTCTCCTACTGCTATCACTCTAAAACACAATAAAAAAACTTTAAGTCTCCTATCATCAACAAATAGGACAATTCTAACTTTGACAAAAGTACAACAGCCACACTACAAAAGGTTACATTATGAGTAAAGAGACCATAAAAATATTTGACACAACACTAAGAGATGGAGAGCAGAGTCCAGGTGCCTCTATGAATACAGAAGAGAAGATACAGATAGCTTCTCAATTGGAGAGACTAGGCGTAGATATCATAGAAGCTGGATTTGCAGCAGCAAGTTTGGGTGATTTCGATGCTATCAGCAAGATATCGCAGAGAGTTACTAACTCCACAGTATGTTCACTAGCTAGAGCTATAGACTCCGATATCAAAGCAGCAGGCGATGCTATAGCGTCTGCAAAGATGCAGAGGATACATACATTCATAGCGACAAGCCCTATACATATGGAGCATAAGCTTAAAATGTCATCAGATGAAGTGATAGCAAGAGCAGTGCGAGCAGTAGAGTATGCTAGAAGTTTCGTAGATGATGTCGAGTTCAGCTGTGAAGATGCAGGCAGATCAGAGATGAGCTTCCTCAAAGAGATCACAGATGCAGTCATAGAGGCAGGTGCTACTACCATAAATCTACCAGATACAGTAGGGTTTAGACTCCCTCAAGAGATAGGTGCAATGGTCAAAGAGATGAGCCAATATACCAAAGGTCGTGCTATCATATCTGTACACAACCATAATGATTTGGGTTTGGGAGTAGCCAACTCACTAGAGAGTGTCATCAATGGTGCTAGACAGATAGAGTGTACTATCAACGGACTAGGTGAGAGAGCAGGGAATGCCGCATTAGAAGAGATAGTGATGGCTCTTAAGTTGAGATCAGATATATTTGGCGATTATGTGACCAATATCAACACAAAAGAGATATACCCTAGCAGTAGATTGATAGCCAATATCACAGGCATAGAGCCACAGCCAAACAAAGCAATAGTAGGCAAAAATGCCTTTGCACATGAGAGTGGTATACATCAAGATGGCATGTTGAAAAACAAATCTACTTATGAGATCATCCGCCCAGAAGATATAGGATTGGATATAGAGGATACTTTGGTGCTAGGCAAACACTCAGGCAGAGCAGCATTCAAAGACAAGTTGTCAAAATTGGGCTTCACTCTTGACGATGATGAGTTAAATAGAGCATTTGAGAGATTCAAAGAGTTAGCAGATAAGAAAAAAGAGATATATGATGACGATATCCGTGCATTAGCGACAAGCCAAATGGCGAATGTGACCAAAATATTTGAACTTGTCAGTTTGCAAATCATGGATTGTAGTAATGGCGTACCGAGTTCGGCTATCACTATCAGACACAATGACCAAGAGATCACAGATGCTGGTATAGGCGATGGCACTATGGACGCTATATTCAAGACCATAGATCGCATATCAGGCTATCAAGGTAGACTTATGGAGTACAGGGTCAAGTCCGTAAGCAAAGGCAAAGATGCACTAGCCAATGTCACCGTCAAAGTTACATTTAACGAAAATCAACCAGCCATGATAGGTCATGGACTTAGCTTAGATACTATGCTAGCATCTGCTAGAGCATATATAGGTGCATTAAATAGCTATCTTAGCATGGAGGGTATGCTAAAGCTCAGAGGTGGAGATAGCGGAGATACCATATAGCAGAGTATCATATGACTATCGTAGGTGCTGGTGCATCAGGGCTGATATCTGCTATACTCTTGTCGAGAAAGGGTCATAGCGTCACGATACTAGAGCGACAAAAAAAGGCTGGCAAGAAGATACTTGCTAGTGGCAATGGCAAATGCAACATAGGCAACAGATCTCCCACCATAGCCCACTATCACTCAGACAATCCTCCATTTGTCAAAGCTCTATTGGACAGATACGATACAGCTGATGTGATCAAACTCTTTGGCTCTTTGGGTATACATATCGCAGAGAGCAAAGATGGCAAGCTATTTCCCATGAGTCTACAAGCTAGTAGTGTAGTAGAGATACTCTTGTATGAGATAGAGATACTAGGCGTGGAGATTGTCTACGATTGTGAACTATTGGCGATCTCTCAAGAGGACGAACTCTTCACGCTAGATACGACACAAGGACAAATGATATCTTCCCACCTACTCATAGCATCAGGTTCAGAGGCATCACCACAACTAGGTGGCAATAGAAGCGGTATAGATATAGCTTCGACCATTGGACACAATACAATACCATCTATGCCATCACTAGTACAACTCACCACAGACGAGAAATGGGTATCGAGAGTGAGTGGTGTCAAGGTAGAGTCACTAGTCAAGCTCTATGCAAATGGCGAGTATATCACTCAGAGAGAGGGAGATATACTGTTTACTGATTATGGTATCAGTGGACTAGCCATATTAGATATCAGTCGTAGTGTCGGTGAGCATTTGGCTACATATAGCTATTGCGAACTTAGCATAGACATAGCTCCCCATATCACAAAAGAGCAATTGACACAGATATTTTTATCGTACGCAGACCCCAAGAGCGAAAAGCCTATAGATATATGGCTCATGGGATTTGTCAACAAAAAGCTTATCTCCATCATCAAAGAACAATCAAAATGTAGAGCCAAACTCCTATCCCAACTAAACCGAAAAGAGATCAACAAACTCATCTATACTATCAAAAATCTCAAGTTATCCATATCTAACACGAGAGGTTTCAAAGGTGCAGAGGTAGCCACAGGCGGAGTGGATACAAGAGATGTAGATCCACAAACGATGCAGTCAAAGATAGTAAAAAACTTATATTTCACAGGAGAGATACTAGACATAGATGGCGATAGAGGTGGCTTCAACTTCCACTTCGCATGGACAAGTGCGATGAGACTAGCAGATCACTTCACAATACAAGCATAACAAATCTTCACCTATTACCCGCTCCACAGCTCCAGCTGTGGAATGCCTATTGGAGTCACAATAGCAAAAAAATATCCTTTAACAAGAAGATGCTATACTTAAAAATGGCACGAAGTAGATATAAAGTATATGAACTAACACATCCACATTTTGGCTAGTGTTGGAGAATAGAAGATTGGTATGAACTGGAAACAAAGCGCCTGCTTCGTTGCCCAATATCGGAGTTACAATAGCTCTGTTTTGTTATTGTTTCTCCAATAGGCATCTCCATACTGGAGTTTGGGGACGAGTTAACGCAACAACTCTTATCCTCTACTGATGAAGCCTAGGAATATTGCTAGAGCTGATGTCTTAAAAAATGGGCATCCTAAAAAGAAGTGATTTGGGCTTATTTTAGTGCCATTCACGGCAGGAGTAGAGAGTCCTGAAGTTAGCTATCAATTCCATCTCCACAAAGTCACAATGAAAGTGATCAGCACAACAATAGTCAAATTCATATAACTCATAAAGAAAAATACCTTCACATGAGCTGGATTCTCCTCTTTTGTCTCAGTCGCTAGAAGCTCTCCGACAAGTGGCATAGCAAAGATCTTCTCCTCTGTGTGAGGTGCTTGAGATATCATCTGTGTGAGGTCTTCACCTGCACTTACTTTTTTCATATGTCCACCATTTTTCCATCTCTTGGACTGGCTCACATCATAGATTTTGTCTTTATATCCTATATATGCAGGTGCGCCATCTTTGCCATTGTAGTCTGCTAATTCACCTAGAGACATATCCCTATAGTCAAGATCCAAGATCTTTTTGTCAGGGTTTTTCAGTTTGGGTGCGATGAATAGTATGACATACGCAGCACTCAAGACCATTATCAAAAAGAGTGATATTTTGATCGTCAGCAATATCCCAAATGTTGAAGTATAAAAGATATCCCATGAGTCTACCTTTGACAGGGTCAGATATATACCACTAATAGCCATAATTATCATGGATATCAATCCAACTTTCATCTCCGCTGGCGGTAAACCTTTTGAAGCGTATTTGGGCTTCAACACAATGTGAACATACAAAATCGTGCCAAACCAAAAGATAGCTGTGAAAATATGCAAAAAGAGTATAAGCAATTTCATATAAGATTTGGAATACTCTTTTTGCTGAGGATTTGAACTTTTTAGACTAAGCTTGTAGCCTTTGCCCATCTCACGAAGTTCACCACCGCCTGCTGGGTCAACATGGCATGATACACAACTCAGCGAAGTCTCTTGTGCATACTGAGGAGTTGCGTACAATGCTGTAGTCAAACCTAGTAGCAAAAATAGAATGAAATGTTTCAATAGTGTCACTCTACTACTCATCTAAAGGTTCAAAATCTTCTTTTCCTACACCACAATCAGGACAACCCCAATCATCTGGCAAGTCAGCAAAAGCTGTACCTGCTACGATACCATTCTCTACATCTCCAACCTCTGGGTCGTATATCCAGTCACATACTGTACATATATATTTTTGTGCCATAATATATCCTTTTAAATTCGTGTAAACAATTATACCAAGATAATTGATAAATTTGATAAATTTTTTGACTAAAGTTTTGACATCAATTCAACATTTATTAAATTAGATTGCAGTATCATTTTTTTAGATGGCAATTAGAAACTCTATCAATATACTGACTAAGATAAGTTTGGATCCTATGAGACAGAGTTGTTTTGTTACGACATTATAAAGGAGTAGAGATGAGACTTTATCTTTTATCTGTTTTTGTGATAATGATGATGCTACGAGCTGATGGAGTGGAATTGAATCTGCCTGAGAAGTTTGATGTGAAAGTATCAAAGTGGTGGATAACAGAAAATGGTGTAAAAATTTCTGCGAAAACTGTAGATAAAATCACATCTGCACCTATCATTTTTCACTTTAATGAAAATAGCTTCTATTTCGCTAGCAACAAGATACTTTATCTTTCTATTGGAGGACAAAGAGACTATTCAAGCATATCTGGTGAAGGCAAAATCATAAAAGGTAAACTTGTAGGAAAGATAACTTCTGAAAATTGGAATTATTATAAAAACATTCTTCATTTTTATGATAAGTATACTTCGTCTTTAACCGCAACAATAAAATCAAATGGAGAACTCCATATTGTTGACACTAGCACAATAACATCAATATGTAAAGAAAGAGAGTGGACAGAAGAGGGATGGGGAGCATTGAAAATATGTTCAGGAAAGATTTATGACAATATATATGGAGGACAAAAAAAATTTCAAACACATATGATTCTCCAGCTCCCAATAAACCAATCCCAATCCTCTCAAGCATTCATACCAGATAGCCTAGTGGAACCTGATCCAATACAAGAGCAACTTCAACCAACCACCCCAATGATAACCCGTTCTGCTGATGCAGAAGACTCCGTAGATACTCAAATCCAAGAGACAAAACCCAAAACAAACTACGACCTTTGTAAAGACCCAAACCAAGATAGTGCGACGAGAGAGTACTGTGCCAACAAAGCCTATAATAGAAAGCTAAAAGAGAAAGAGCAGGAAGAGGAGATAGCAGAAGAAAAGAGTGAGCGAGAGAGACAGAGACAAGAAGAGGCATATCAAAATATGCTAAGTGATTGGTATGAAGAGGATCATCAAACCAACATCAAATTTGTAAAAGGACTTGATGGGCGTAAGAAGAGATCGCAAGAGGTGGAAGCGAGAGCAAATAGAGCCTTTCATGACAGTATAGCCAAAGATCAGCGAGAGCGAAAAGCAAAACAAGCAGAGATCAAAATAGCACACGATATAGTAGATAAGTTTGGTGATAGCTATGATCAGCAGAGACTATCACATAAGAAGATAGAAGAGTTGAGCAGAGACGCAGATAGCGAAAAAGCTACAAAGATCAAAAACATTATGAGAAAACAATACTTTGACTCTCAACAGATAAAAACCCAAGGAGAAGCAGAGTATCAAATTGCCAAAGCCAAAGAGATAGGGAAAAAAAGCAAATATGTCGAAACCATCAAAGATACTTCACTCACTATCAATAAAGGACTAGCAAAACTTGACCCTACAGGTACAGGCGACAAGATAGTCAAGGTGATGGAGCATGCATATGCAGGAGTAGATGGCTACGAAAAGGGTGGTGGTAGTGGTCTCGTCGTCAAGGTGATGGACATACATACCAACGGCATGGCTACCCAAACAGTAGAGACAGCCCAAGAGTACCATGATCTCCACACCAAAGGAGTCAAACTCAATAAAGATGAGAAGTTTTATGACAAAGATGGCAAGAGACTCACCGTCATAAAGAGTGGCGACAAGGCATACGCCACCGCCAAAGGAGATAAGGGCGAAAAGAAAAATTTTTCAATGGTCAGCAGGATCACAAAAAAAGCTCTCGAAAAAGTGGATGAGACATATAATCCGCAAACCAAAGTAATGAATAGTCTCAAAAACATAAAAGATGGCATTACAGAGGGAGACTTCAACAAAGTAGCCAACGGTGCAATGGATGCAGTAGATATAAAAGATAATTTAACAGGTCAATTGAGTGATGAAAAAGAAGGAGATTGAGATGAAAAGAGTGAAGCTTTTAGAGGTTGTTTTGGTTTTGATGATATTTATAAGTACAAGTGAGGCGTTTAGGAATTATATCCCATTAGATATGCTTGTGAAGAGTTCCGATGCTGTAGTGATGGCAAAAATGACATCCTTAAATAGTGGTAAAAAAATAGAGATGGATGATGGCAACTATACGGAGTACTTTAGTGATTTTGTAGTGGTCAAAACCCTCAAAGGTTCACTAGAAAAAGGAAAAAAGATATCTCTCAAAAGCTATAAGGGCGACGAATATTATCACAGTGATTATGTAGAGCTACCATCTGTAAATGCCGTCGTTATACTGTTTCTCAAACAAGAGAAAAATGGGCGATGGGTGAGTAATGGTAACGCACAGGGTCTCTCTGCATTTGAAAAAGATCAGCCATCTAAAGCAGAGATAGATAGGGTAGTCAAACTCACGCGAGATGTATTGAAGCCTAAATA
>WFMX01000189.1 GCA_015488875.1 Campylobacterota bacterium
ATCTTTATTATAAACATCCAGAATTATCTGGCTTTGCTGGTAGTGTAGATAGTAGCTTTCAAGGGGATAAGATCACTATCATGATGAGCTATATACTCAATGAAATGCCAGATGGTCTCAGAGGATTGGTAACTGTAGGAGCTATAGCTGCTGCACTATCTAGCACCAATTCGGTACTAGGAGCTATGAGTTCTGTGGCTATAGAGGATATCTACCGTCCATATATAGAAAAGAGAGGTAATATATCTGAAGCTCTTATGCTTAGAGCTAGTAGGGTGGCGGTGTTGGTATTTGCACTTTTGCTTAGTGGCATGGCGATACTTAGTTACTATTGGCAACATGCCACTCAGACTCACTTGCTCACATTTGCTCTAGGCGTGATGGCGTTTGCGTATGCTGGACTATTGGGTGTGTATGGAGCCGCTATATTTACCACTAGGGGCAACGGTAGAGTTTTGCCGTGGGCATTAGTGGGTGGATTTATGACTGTTTTGGTATTGCAACCATATGTATTGGCTCTCTTTGGTCTGACTGTAAAGATAGGCTTTTCATGGCAATTGGTAATGGGTACGGCGGTATCTTTCATTATTATGATGTTGGGTAGGACTGATGAGTCGTAGCGAACTCTATATAGGTTTGATGTCAGGCACATCGCTAGATGGCGTTGATGTGGTATTGTGTAGCATAGATGAGAGCAGTTGCCGACTATTATGCTCTAGCGAATATCATTTTGATATGAAACTGAGAGAAGATATCATAGATGTCATAAATGGCACAACGACACTACAAAAGATAGGTGAGATAGATCACAGATTGGGCGTGCTATTTGCCGAGGCAGTCCAAGATCTCATAGAGAAAAACTCTATAGACCATAATACTATTACCGCTATAGGCTCACATGGTCAGACGCTCTGGCACGACCCAAACGGAAGATATCCGCACTCTATGCAGTTAGGTGATCCATCTATCATCTCGACCATGACAAATATACCTACAGTAGCAGATTTTAGACGCAAAGATATAGCTTTAAATGGTGAGGGAGCACCATTTGCTCCAGCATTTCACAATTTTCTATTTGCTGATTTAGGAGAGAGTGTATCTGTGGTCAATATAGGTGGCATGGCAAATATATCTATATTGGGGCAAGAGTTGATAGGTTATGATACAGGGTGTGGTAATGTATTGATGGATATGTGGATATACAAACATCTATCACAAAGATACGATAGAGATGGTGCATGGGCTAGAGGAGGAGAGGTTGATTTCTCCTTGTTGGAGTTGATGCTAGGAGATGAGTATTTCGCACTACCATACCCCAAAAGTACAGGCAGAGAGAAGTTTAATACTAAGTGGCTGAGCGATATATTCAAAGAGTTCAAAGATACAAAACCGCAAGATGTCCAGCGAACCCTCCTGGAGCTTACGGCTATCACTATATCCAACGAAGTGTTGAAATTTTCAAGAGACATACTGCTACTATGTGGTGGTGGAGCCAAAAACAATCTCTTAGTAGAGAGATTACAATCACTCATGCCAAATATACAACTACTCATAGCCCAAAATGCAGATGAGTTAGAAGCCATGGCGTTTGCATGGTTGGCATACAAACGCATACACAAAGAGAAAGTAGCACTCTCTAGTGTGACAGGTGCTAGAGAAGATGGTGTATTGGGTGGGGTGTATTTGTGATATAATACTTGCAACTATTTCAAAAAGAGCAAAAGATGAAAAAGATAATATACGGCGAAAGCAACTTCAAAAAAGTAAAGATACACAATGACTACCTCTATATAGATAAAACAAAGTATATAGAGAAGCTAGAAAACATCAATGAGAGTTTCATCATCTTCCTCCGCCCTAGACGCTTTGGTAAATCGCTCTTCCTCTCAACACTCCAATACTACTATGATGAAAATAGTGCCGATGAGTTCGATGATATATTTAATGATACATATATAAAAGCAAATCCTACAGCACTAAAGAGTAGCTTTCGTATACTCTTTTTTGAGTTTAGTGGTATAGAAGTAGAGAGTAGGACTACAGAGCAGATAAAAGAGAGTTTTATGGTAAATATCCATGTAAGTCTCTCTCGATATTTAGATGAGTATGGATACTCTCAAGAAGATAGAGAGAGTGTCCGCTCATTCAAAGAGCCATCAGATAGCATCAAAGAGTTCTTTGAGATAACAAGATCCGACCAAATCTACCTCCTCATAGACGAATACGACCAATTTGCCAACGCCATACTAGCCTACAATATGAGTGACTTCTTGGATATAGTGAGCAAAGGTGGCTTTGTGAGAAGCTTCTATGAAGTGATCAAGGGAGCTACACAGAGTGGAGTAGTACAAAAGATGTTTATCACAGGAGTGACACCTATCACACTAGATAGTCTAAGTAGTGGGTTTAATATAGTTAAGC
>WFMX01000190.1 GCA_015488875.1 Campylobacterota bacterium
TCAAAAATCAACCAAATTTGCAATATTGGTTATGGATAATAGTCAAAAAGCAGAGGTAAAAAAATATTTTAAAACTCCTCTGATATTCTCTATCCAAGAGGCGAAGGGGTTGGAGTATGAAAATATTATCTTGGTCAACTTCATCACCACGAATGATAAGGAGTTCAGAACCATTAGTGAAGGAGTTGAGCCAGAAGATTTAGAGCATGATTTAGAATTTTCACGAGTCAAAGATAAATCAAACAAAGAGTTGGAAGTTTACAAATTTTATATCAACTCTCTCTATGTTGCATTTACAAGAGCTATAGAAAATTTATATATTATCGAATCAAGCAAAAAACATAAGATATTAGAGCTATTATCTCTAGTAGAGCAACAGCACAATGTTAAAATAGATGTAAAGCAATCAACCCAAGAGGAGTGGAAAAAAGAGGCACAAAAGCTTAAGAAGCAGGGTAAATTAGAGCAATCAGAGGCGATCGAACAAGAGCTAAATAAAAATCAAGCAAGCAAGATCATCTTAAATAAGGATGAGTTAAAAGCTCTCAAAAAAGAGGCTTTGGATGATAAGCTCTTTAATAAGCAAGCAAAAGATAGACTCTTTGCATATGCTAAGCAGGAGATAGAGAGAGGTTTATTGCGAGAGTTAGGGCAACACAAATACAGAAAAGCTGATAAGTTTTTAGCTGAAGTAGATAGGGATTTCAAAAAGTTTCATATTTGTTGTCTGCAGGGTAAGGTTAAAGAGATAAAGAGATATACTCAAAAATATAACTCTGTAGCATACTCGGATGAGGATGGCTTGAATGGTCTGATGATAGGAGCTATGAGTGGTAACATCACTACAATAGACTTCTTCCTAAATGAGGGGATTGATAAATTTCTAACAAATAATAAAGGTCTGAGTGCTCTTGAATTATCCTATTTGCACTATACAGACCAATTTGATGATTGGTATGGTAGATATGAAAAATACACTAAATTTGATACTCTAACTGCAGGTGCAGAGCAGAAGAAATATAAGCTACATGAAGAGATGAGTACTTTTGATGATAGTATATCTAAAATCTATGAAAAACTACAGTACTCATATATTAAGTATCAAATAGGTAGAAAAATGATGAAAATCTACCCTCATACTATGGAGTATTTTCTTATGATATACTTGATTGCACTCAAAGAAAAACTCAATGCACCGACTGAAAAAGAGTATGAGAAAATAAATAAAAATATTAATGGTACTGTTGATGATTGTCTTAATATGTATGATTTTATGCACTATATAACTCATACACCATCCTCTATCTTACCCGATTATAGAAGAAAGAGACAATATGTCAATTCAATCTTAGCCAAAAATGAGATAGGTAGCAATAACCCATATAATAAAAAACTATTTATAAGACGACATCGTGGTTGTTATGACTTGAACCCTGAGTTGAAACTTTTGAGATAGATTTGTTTTTCCACTTCCAGTATTTGGATAGGCAATATCCTAGGTGTTACCTAGGCTGTCGAAAAACACCCAAATAAGCTCATATCTCATTCCTCATTTTTGGATGGTAAAAATGGTATGGGTCTAACAATTAGGGGACATTGGTTTCATGAGCGAAGCGAACGGAAGCTGTGTCCTCGTATAGAAATTGTTCGACCTCGACTGAGATATAACGGTGTTGCAGTTTAGCCGAGGTCAGGTTATCCATGATGCATTCCGCTACGCTCCACGCATCACAAATCACCAGACCCCTATCGTCTCTATATATCCAAAAAGTGGAAATGGATTGTGTGGGTTGATGGGGATTTTTCGACAGGTATAATGTCCCCTAACTGTATCGTTTTTTATATATCCAAATAGTGGAAATCAAAAATGTGAATAAACGATGTTTTTCGACAGGCTAATCCTGATCTGTATATATGTGGTCGATACTGCACTGCATCATAGCATCTACCATACCTTGTGCTATCTGCTCTACGCCTACTACTATCTCATATGTAGGGAACTCCTCTTGCAGTAGATCTCTCTCTTGGAATTTGTTGACCTTGATGATCACTTTGGCTTCTGGAGCTACTTTGAGTAGTATGTCACCTATGAGATGCAATCTTTCGCTATTTTCCATCGCTATAATGACTGATGCTGCTTGGTGGATGTTGACTGACTCTAATATACTTCTCTTGCCAGCATTGCCAAATATGACTGATTTACCCTCTTTTTGAGCCTCTTTTACATTATGATAATTACTCTCTATAGCGATATACTCGGCACTGCAACTATCTAAGTTATTGCATATTTTCCTACCCAATCTACCATAGCCCAATACTATGATATGGTCTTTAAACCTACTTTGCTTTATGAGTTGGCAATCAGTGGGTAACTCATCACCTAGTATCAAATCAGATATAGATGATATCTTCCTCAACACAAATGGTGTCAAGATCATAGAGAGTATGATAGTGGCTGTCAATATTTGTGATATAGTAGGCTCTATGAGGTTATTGGCATTTGCCAAGCCAAATATCACCAAACCAAATTCTCCTAGCTGAAATAGTGCTAATGATGTCTTGAGTGCTACTCTCTTGCCCGCTTTTCTATATAACAATGTAAATATAACACTCATCTTGACCACAGTAAAGAGAAGGAGTAGGCTAAGTATCATACCAAATTTATCTACAACTATAGAGAAGTCTATCTGCATACCTACAGATATGAAAAATACTCCGAGAAGTAGATCTCTAAAGGGTATCAAATCTGCCTCTACTTGATGCTTGTAGTGGGTCTCAGATATGATCATACCAGCTATAAATGCACCTAGTGAGTAGGAGAAGCCTAGATTGTGCGCCAAGATAGATGAACCTATAACTAAAAATAGAATAGAACCTATAAATATCTCATCAAGATTGCTTTTGACCACTTCACTCAAAAATGGATCTAGTATATATTTGCCAAATCCCCATAACAATAAAAATAGTATGATAGCATCTGTTAGAGTGGTGAGAAGAACACTACCTAAAGATACGCCTTCAGTAGAAAATATAGATATCATGAGTAGTATAGGTACGACCATGATATCCTGAAATATAAGTATACCTAATGATCTCTTGCCATACTCTTTCTCTATATCTCTGTTGCTGTTGAGTATCTTTAGCACTATAGCTGTAGACGATAGTGATAATGCAGCGGCTACTATGATAGACTCTTTGACAAGCATATCAAAGTGATAGAAGCCGATAAGGTAAAATATAAACATACTCAACCCTACTTGCAATCCACCATATAAAAATACCTCTTTACGCATCTCTATGAGATGCTTGATAGAAAACTCCAATCCTATAGTAAACATCAGAAATACTATACCAAACTCAGCTATAGTCTCCAACTCTTTAGAATGTGTGGCTGATGAGAGCTGAAAAAAGTATGTGATGATGGCACCAGTAGCGATATACCCTATGATGGTAGGTATATGAAACCTAGTCAATACTAGATTGACCATGGTGGCTATAAATATCGTAAGTACTATAATTTCAAGCATATGCTACCCTTTCTGTTTTTTTGTATCTCTACACTATGCTGTCTAAAAAACACCATTTTTTTACTCTATCTATTTCTACTATTTGGATATATAGAAACGATACAATCAGGGGACATTGGTTTTATGAGCGAAGCGAATGAGACCTGTGTCCCCGCATAGTAACCGTTCGCTCTTGACTTCAACATGGATATATCTCAGCCGAGGTCTGGTGATAACGATTCACTCCGCTACGCTACGCAAATCATTATCACCAGAACCCTATCATCCTATCATTGAGCATGTACAACCCTTTTTATGCTTTATCGCATTCTCCAGCTTTTGTGAAGAAATCCCTCACATATTCATAGCCAGAGTAGAGTGTGAGTGCTACAGCCATCCAAAGGAGTAGTTCGCCACCTTGCCACTCCATGAGTAAAAATCCTATAGCTATCATCTGCACTACTGTCTTGACTTTGCCCATCCACGATGCAGATATATCTAGCCCTAGGTCTATCGCAGATGCACGAAGTCCAGTGACGAAAAGTTCTCTAGTGATGATGAGAAATATCGCCCACTCGCTAGCACGATCTAACATCATAAGACCTAGAAACCCTGCTAGCGTCAACATCTTGTCAGCCAATGGGTCGAGTATCTTGCCTAGTGTAGTGATCTGATCAAAAGTCCTAGCTATATAACCATCGAAGAAATCAGTAGCACTAGCGAGTACGAAGATAAATGCCGCCATATAGTCTAGCCACGAGTAGTGAATATGAGCTAGTAGTGAATTGTCACGATCCACGAGCAGGAAAAACATGACAGGGGCAAGTAGCAGACGAATAAACGCCAATAGATTGGGTACATTAAATATCTGGCTACTCTTCATCATCTCTCCTATCTGAAAGTAGTCCCGCCATCGACTACTAGTGTTTGACCTGTAATCCAACTAGCTTCTGGCGTACATAAGAAATAGACAGAACCAGCTATATCTTCTGGTGAACCCATGCGATCTAGTGCTGATCTCTTGATAGTTTCGGCTTTGACCTCTTCATAATTTGTAAATGCTTTGAGTGCATCAGTATCTATAGGTCCACCTGATACTGCATTGACCCTGATACCCATCTCACCTAGCTCCACAGCAGCATATCTACTCATAGCCTCTACTGCCGCTTTGTTAGTACCATGACCAGCATAATTGTCTATATAGATGAGATTTCCTGTGCTTGACATAGTCACTATAGCACCACCACCGACCTTCTGCATACGCGTAGCAGCCTCTTGTGAACCTCTTACAAATGCACCGACAGTAGCAGTATATATGTTTTGCAATCCTTTAGATGGTCTAAGCTTCATAAACTTCCCATATCCACCGACAACTGGTCTACCGTATATCATGGCATTTGATACAAAGAAATCTACTCTATCGAAATCTTTGTCTATCTCCAAAAATAGTGGTTTAAACTCATCAAGCTCTAGTATATTGAGAGGATATGCTTTTGCCTTAATATTATATTTATCGCTAAGCTCATCGGCTATCTCCATAGCTATCTCTTTGTTGGAGTTGTATGTGAATGCTACATTGACACCCTCGCTAGCAAACTTCTCTGCTATAGCCTTGCCTATACCTTTGGTGGCACCTGTTATTACTACTGTTTTGCCTTTCATATCTGACATATTAAGCTCCTACTATTTTGTAATTTTTCATAATATCTTCTATCTTCTTCATATTTATGCTACTAGGTGGCACTAATGGCAGTCTATACTCAAGAGTTTCGATCAATCCCGCTATATACATAGCTGCTTTTATAGGTATGGGGTTACTCTCACAAAACATCACTTTATTTATAGGATACAAAGAGTCGTTGATCTCTTTGGATTTTTTGAAATCACCACTCAATGCAGCGGCTACTAGCTCACTCTTCATGTCTGGCAATAGGTTTGATGTCACCGATGTGATGCCTCTACCACCATTGGCAAGTATGGGATAATCTATCGCATCATCACCACTAAAGAGATATAGATCTGGTCTCCTTGATAGCAACTCTATAGCTCTCTCTATAGAGCCTGTAGCCTCTTTGATACCAAATATATTTTCTACATCATCAAATAGTCTCACTACAGTATCTGGGAGTATATCCACCCCTGTGCGTCCTGGTACATTGTAGAGCATGAATGGTATCTCTACTGCTGAAGCTATGGCTTTGTAGTGCTGATAGAGTCCCTCTTGGCTAGGCTTGTTGTAGTATGGTGATACAGAAAATATAGCATCTACACCACATGACTGAGCATGTTTGGCTATATCTATAGCTTCATGTGTAGCGTTGCTTCCTGCACCTGCTAGCACCTTAGTATCACTATCCTTGCATACTTCTACCGCTATCTCTATACATCTTTTGTGTTCATCATGACTGAGAGTGGCACTCTCACCTGTAGTACCTACTGGACATACCGCATTGATGCCGTTGTCTATCTGCCTTTGTATCAGTTTGGCAAATGTAGCCTCATCTAGTTGATCGTTTTTAAATGGTGTAATCAGTGCCGTTGTTGCACCTGTGATTAAGTTGTTCATATCATCTCTTTCCTATTTTGTACTGTTGTTTTCTGCTTTTTTGAGAAACACTGTTGTGGATCGTTGCTTATCGAAGTATCTCTTTGCCACTTCACTTATCTTTTGGACTGTAAGTTTATCCAACTTATCTTCATATTCGAGCAGAGGCTTTATGTTGCCTTTGGATAGGTATTCACCAAATAGTGATGCTACACTACTAGAGTCCTCTAGTGAGTAGATGAAATCTGTCTTTGCATTGATCTTGAGCTTGTCTAGCTCCTCTTGTGTCACATCTCCACTCTTGAGTCTATCTAGCTCTGACAAGATTTCTCGTTCTACATCTTCTGCTTTCGTGCCTGCATTGCATAGTGCCATGATGAGGAAGACACCTGGGTCTTTGAGTTCCATATTGTAGGCAGATATCATATTTACCATCTGCTTCTCTGTGACTAAACTCTTCTCTAGCCTACTACTCTTGCCTCCACTCAATATCTCACTGATAGCTGAGAGAGCTACTTGATCCTCATGTTCGTAGTTGGGTATAGGGTAGGTGATGGCTAGTGTATCTACTCTATTGTTGTCTTTGTGCAGTATAGCCCTTTTGGATCCATCATTTGCGGGCTCTACAGCCTTGACTAGAGGTATGTCATGATCATTTTTGATATCGCCGAAGTACTTCTGGGCTTCTGCGTATACTGCTTCTGCTTTGACATCACCAGATACTATAAGTATGGCATTTGATGGCTGATAGTATCTCTCGTAGAACTCTCTGATATCTCCTATACTCCATGACTGAATATCCTGCATGAAGCCTATAGGTAGCCAATGGTAAGGGTGATAAGTGTACTGCATATTGAAGATTCTAAAGTATAGATACCCTAGAGGATTATTATCCGTTCTCCATCTCCTCTCCTCTGCAACGACATCTCGCTCTTTTTGAAACTCTTCATCTTTGAGTGATAGGTTGTGCATCAGCTCACTAAAAAGCTCTAGTGTCATTGGCAAGTTTTTAGTAGCAGTCTTGATATAATAGTGTGTCATATCGAAGCCTGTAGATGCGTTGTTGACACCTCCATGGCTCTTGACTATAGTATCAAACTC
>WFMX01000191.1 GCA_015488875.1 Campylobacterota bacterium
ATTTTAGATATTGCTAAAAATATTCACCCTACTCATACCCTATCCATAGAAGAGCTACAAGAGCGTTATGTGGAGATATATTCTGATATTAAACTAGATATAAATTTTTTCATAGAAGTCTATGAATCTACCTCTACTCCCCTGTTTATATCTGGTCAGATAGGGAGTGGTAAAACGACTCTACTTAAGAGCCTTTTATTTGATGAACCACAAATTCACTATTTTGATATTTCAGATTTATCAATTGCCAATCCTCATGATGCAGAAGATGTTGTATATCAGATTCTATATGAGATTTTGAAATTAGCCTATTCATCTTCTGATTTATCGTTTTTTGAAGAATTAATTGATTATAGCAAAAACGATTATCATGATAACTATTTTGATAATGACAATATAATGGATGGTATTCACTCTCTAAAGAATAAGCAAGCCAACGAACCAAAAGCTATCGTGATAGATGGATTAGATCGCCTATTGGAGCTCTCTAGCTACAGAACAATCATAACTATTTTATTGGAATATGCACATATTTGGAAAGCACTAGAGCAAAAAATTATCTTTGTAACACCTCTATATTTTACACAATCAAATAGCTTGATTTCAGAATATGTCAAAATATACGAGAGTAACACTTTGGACAAAACACACTTGACCATTCCTCTACCTGACCCATCAGATACTATATTCTGGAAAGAGTTTATGCATATTCGTGCAAAGATAGAGAGTTTGAAACTTAGTGATAAACAGATTGATGATTTAGTTAAAATATCAGGTGGACTGTTGCGTTCTACTCTTGTGGTCTTGCGACATCTACTCAATCTCATGTATCGTAATGGTGATATAGAGGTAAAAGAGTATCACATAGAGCAGTTAAGAGAAGATGTAAAAAGATCATTAGATAATCTAAAGTCTCAATTGTCCGCAGATGAGCAAGCCATATTAAGAGATATAGATAGCAAGAGACCTCCCACTATTCCTGATAATGCAATTTCACTATTTACAAAAGACATACCTTTAGCACTATTCACAAAAAGAGATAAAAAAGTTTTTTGTATGGTGCATCCACTCTTAGATTTAAATGAAATACCATTTTAGGTGAATGAAATGAATAAAATATCAGATATTACAGAATTGGCATTCAATATAACCCAAATGTCTGGTGCATTGTCTTTACTATTGGTAGAAGATATATATCATGAAGATGTTATAGAACAGATACGACTATTTGACCCTAATATAGTGTATGAGGTGATAAGATATGGTCAAAAACCAAAATTTGAGAGACTTTTACGCCAAATAGATGGCTCACTATTGATTGATTTGAGTGCTATAGATCGTAAACCCAAATCTTTTTTGGATCTTTTGGTGCAACTAAGAGATAACCTAAATGATAAAAATAGATTGATTTTACTCGCAAATAGTGCTATCTATGATATGATCGAAAGTAATTTTGAACAGCTCAAAGGCTATGGGATGGAAGTGTTTACTCTGATACCAAAGGAGGATGAACGGATAAAAATAGTCCAATCCTTTGAAGAGAAGTATCAGATGAGTAGTAAGAGATTTTTAACACTATGGAGAGCAGAAGAGTTAAAAGATACAGAGGAGTATAACCGATGGTATGTACTTCTTTAGAAGAGAATTATACAAGCTATAAGCAGAGTATAGAAAGTCGTAGTGTAAAGACAGAAAAAAACTTTAACACTTTAGTCAATGAGATAAAAAACATATATCGCAAACTCTTTGACTACTCAGTATTTACTACCATCATGATTGATAGTAGTAAACTTATGATTTTTACCAAAGAGGGTGAACCGTTAAAAATTGATGATTGGGAGATTGTCTTTAGTGTTGATTTTAGACAAAGAGATACTCTAGCCAATGAGTTTGAACTTGACAAATACTCTTATGTGATGAAAAATAGTGAACATTACTTTAGATTTGAGGGGACAAACGAGGGTGAAAAAGCATGTCATCCATACTATCATTTACATATCAAAGAAGATGGTCACCCTCGTATCGCTACACATATTTTCACTCCGTATGATTTTTTGATTTTTATCGCTGATATGAGCCAGCAGTGCGAGAGGCTAAAGTAGATACAGACCTGTCCACTTCAAAATTATGAAAACATTTATATTTCTTTATTTTGATAAAATTGATAAAATTAGAGTTCAAAACTTTCTCCCATATTCATTATATATCCATAAAACCTAAAACTTTAAAGCTTCTCTATATACCCCAATGCTTCACTCTTGGCATCATCTATCTTGCTAGGGTCTTTACCACCAGCTTGTGCGAAATCTGGGCGACCTCCACCTCCACCGCCTAGGATAGGGGCTATCGCCTTGATCCAATCACCAGCTTTTACAGGAGTATTTTTGCTTCCACATGCTATCAAAACCTTTTCGCCTTTTTTCTGAAAGAGCATTATGGCGATATTGTCATATCTGTTTTTGGCTTCATCTATCAGCTCTTTGATGTCACCGTTTTCTATCTCCTCTACTATGATATTGATACCATTCACAATAGTAGGTGTCAACTCTTTTTTGCTAGAGTTCAAGGCACTCTTTAGCTCTGATTTGAGACTTTTTATCTCATCTTTGAGCCTAGATATAGCACTTATTGGGTTTTGGTTTTTTAGTTCACTCTTGATGTCATTTAGTTCATTTCGTAGATTAGATACAGACTCTACGGCACTTCTGCCACATATGGCCTCTATACGACGAACCCCTGCACTGACTCCACTCTCTTTGGTGATCATAAATAGCCCTATCTCTGAAGTGTTGTCTATGTGAGTACCACCACAAAGCTCTACAGAGCTACCGACACTTACCACCCTCACTTCATCGCCATACTTTTCACCAAATAATGCCATAGCTCCACTATCTTTGGCTTCGTCTATACTCATCACTTTTGTGACTTGTGGGATAGCTCTAGCTATTTTGTCATTGACCCAGCTCTCCACCTCTGCTATCTCTTCACTGCTCATAGCCTTTGGATGCGAAAAGTCAAATCTCAATCTCTTGTCATCGTTGAGTGAACCTGCTTGTGATATATGCTCGCCCAATATATCTCTAAGTGCCTTGTGTAGGAGATGAGTAGCCGTGTGGTGCTTGGCTATCTCTGCTCTGCTACTATCTACTGTAGCTTCAACCTCATCCAAAACCTTCAAAGCTCCCTCTACTTTAGATAGATTCATATCCAAAAACTTTTGGGTCTCCAATACTTTGCTATCTCCAATCTCTCCGATATCTCCAACTTGACCACCAGAAGTTGCATAAAATGGAGTCTGCTCCAAAAGCACCCAGCCAGTCCCATCAATACTGTCAACTCTCTTGAATTGCTCATCAAGAAGTGCCAATACTTTGGTATCTACTATAGTCTGCTGATATCCTACAAATTCATTGACTCCAAATGCCTCTTTGAGAGCTTTAAAGTCTCCTACTGTAGAGGCATCACCTGTCCCTTTCCAGCCAGCTTTTGATTTGGCTTTTTGGGCTTGCATCTTGCTATTGAAAGCATCTATATCTAGTGCGATATCTCTCTCACGGAGCATATCTTGTGTCAAGTCAAGTGGGAAACCATATGTATCGTATAGTTTGAATGCTACCTCTCCATCAAATATATCTTTCGTCTTCTCTAGCTCTTGACTAAAGAGTCGGATACCTGCATCTATGGTATCAAAAAATCTCTCCTCTTCTAGTTTCATAGATGTTTTGATAGATTCAGCTTTTGATGCTAGATAGTTGTACTGCTCGCCCATTACGGCTACTAGAGTATCTACTAGCTTGAACATAAAAGGTTCTCTAAGCCCCAAAAGATATCCGTGTCTTATCGCCCTTCTCATTATCCTACGAAGCACATATCCTCTGCCCTCCTTGTCAAAGTTGACACCTTGAGCCAAGAGAAATGAGCAAGATCGAAGATGGTCGGCTATCACTCTATAGCTAGCACTATTTGATGCTTCATACTCATATGGAGTGCCTACAAGCTCAGCTATTTTCTCTAAAAATGGCATAAATAGGCTAGAGTGGTAGTTGTTTTGTTTGCCCTCTTTGATGGCCACTACTCTCTCTAATCCCATGCCTGTATCTATGCTAGGTTTTGGTAGTGGAGTTAGAGTACCATTTGCATCTCTCTCATACTGCATGAAGACTAGATTCCATATCTCCAAAAAGCGATCACCCTCGCCACCCATTCTATCTTCAGGTGAGTTGAAATTCTCCTCTCCTTGATCATAAAATATCTCACTACAAGGACCGCAAGGACCCGTATCGCCCATGGCCCAGAAGTTGTCAGCATCACCAAATCTTACTATTCTATCTCTACTGATATGCTTTGCCCATATCTCCTCGGCTTCATCATCGCTATCATGTATCGTGACCCATAG
>WFMX01000192.1 GCA_015488875.1 Campylobacterota bacterium
GCTCTATTCCGCGACAAGTGAAATCAATAAGTTTATTGAAGTATAAATAAAGATATATCATATCTTTTGGTTGCGGGAGAAGGATTTGAACCTACGACCTTCGGGTTATGAGCCCGACGAGCTACCAAACTGCTCTATCCCGCGACAATCAAATGGATGGGGTAGAGGGATTCGAACCCCCGATACTGGTACCAAAAACCAGTGCCTTACCGCTTGGCGATACCCCACCATTCATAAGTTATATTGCTTATGTGGACGGCATTATAGCCCAAAAATAAATATTTGTCAAGGGTTTTGGTGATAAAGTTTCAAATTTCCTCTTTTGTGGATTGTTGCACCCCTTAAGAGGTGCTATTTTATCTTCTATTTATAGCCCTAAAGTTTGACGATATGCAGTACAAAAGGAGTAGTGAGATGGGCAGATATGTTTTTGCTATGCTCCTTTATCTCTTTAATATGAAGCAGAGAGTGGTATAATACAAAAAAAATAGAATAAAATAGTCCTATACACAAATGGGCTAAATTAGGAGAAGATATGTCTAGTGAGGCTATAGAGCGAGTAGAGAGTGCCATAGAAGAGATCAAAAAAGGCAAGATGATCATCATGATGGATGATGAAGATAGGGAAAACGAGGGTGATTTGGTATATGCAGCCACTTTCAGTACGCCAGATATGGTCAATTTCATGGCAAAAGAGGCTAGGGGACTCATCTGCACACCTGTCACCAAAGATATAGCTAAAAAACTAGACTTGATGCCTATGGTAGTCAATAATGTATCCAACCATGAGACAGCATTCACAGTATCAATAGATTCGACCACTGCTACCACAGGTATATCTGCGCATGAGAGGGATGACTGTATCTCCAAGCTGGCCAATCCACTCACTTCTAGTAGTGACTTCGTGCGTCCTGGTCATATCTTTCCACTTATCGCCAAAGATGGTGGTGTGCTTGTGCGTACAGGACATACAGAGGGATCTGTAGACTTATGCAAGCTAGCAGGACTAGCAGCAGCGGCTGTCATCTGTGAAATCATCAAAGATGATGGCAAGATGGCACGGATGGATGATTTGGAAGTATTTTCACAAGAGCATGATATGTCTATAGTGTATATATCTGATATAGTGGAGTATAGACTAGCCAATGAAAAACTAGTACATAGAGTGGAAGAGGAGGAGAGTCAGCTTCGAGGTATGAAGGTCAACTCCATCACATATAGAGATCACTTAGATAGAGAACATAGAGTGATACAGTTCTACAAAGCTCATGAGCGAGCCAATGTCAAGTTCCACAATATAGGTAGCGATATAGATCTCGTACTCAACGACAAGAGATTTGATGCACTAAGTAACTCCATAGAGCATCTCAAGCAAAATGGAGGGATATTGGTCTTTTTGGATACCAAAGTGATCTCACAAGAGCAGGCGAAGGAGTTCGGAGTAGGGGCTCAGATACTCAAAGACTTAGGTATCAAAGATATCAACTTACTCACTACTAACAAAGATACTGAGTTTGTAGGGTTGAGTGGTTTCGGACTCAATGTAGTCGAAAAGATAGTCATTAACTAACAGCAAGAACCTTACCTTGTTTCGCAACAAAAGCATAAACAGCATACATATATGGGGTATGCTGACTATGCTACTTTTCATAGCACTCTTTATACTGCTCGTAATGCATGAAGAGTATAACGATTTCGATAAAGAGATATCAAGCATCAGAACAAAATATATAACAAAACAGAAAGAGCATATAAAATTCGATGTCAATAGAGTGATAGAGTTCATCAACTATGAATACCGTAGTAGACACGATACTGTAGATGAAGATATCCTAAAAGAGCAGACTATAAATGCCATAGAGCATCTATATAGCCGTCAAGATGGTACTGGATATATCTTTATATATAGTAACAAGGGTATCAAACTATCAGATCCTGTACAGAGTGATGATATAGGTAAAAATCTATATCATTTCCAAGATAGTGATGGCGTACAAGTGATCAAAGAGCTGGTATCTGTATCTCAAAAGCCTGATGGTGGCTTCGTCCGATACAGATGGATGAAACCCACTACAGGGGTACTCACTCCTAAGATATCGTATGCCAAATCATTCGATATTTGGGGCTGGATGGTAGGGACTGGAGTCTACTTAGATGAGGTAGAGAAGCTTATCAAAGCAGAAAGGTTAGCTCTCAAAGAGAGGCTTATCAAATATATGATGGTCATACTCTCACTAGCGGTGATACTCTCTGGATTGGGCTTTATCCTAGTGACCATAGTCAATAGGATCATATCCAAAGAGATAGATACCTTTAGCCAATTTTTTAAAAAATCATCAAAGAGTTATACCACCATAGATGTAGACGATATAAACTTGTATGAGTTTAAAAAGATGGTCAAGTATATAAACCGAATGGTCAAAGAGATACACCAAAAGAAAGAGAAGCTCAAAGAGATCAATCTATCGCTAGAGAAGAAAGTCAAGAAAAAGACAGAAGATATCAGAGAACAAAATCGACTCCTAGAGAGAGAAAAACACTATAGTGACTCACTCGTAAAGGCACAAGATAGCTTCATCAAGCACTCTATACATGAGGTCAATACTCCACTAGCAGTCATCATGACACATATAGATATATACAAGATCAAACACGGAGAAAACAGATATCTCAACAAGATAGAAGCGGCATCTAAAATGATATCAAACATATATGATGATCTCAGCTATATGGTCAAAAAAGATAGACTCACATATGAGAAAGAGTGGATAGATTTTAGTGAGTTTCTACAAGATAGGGTGGAATTCTTTGATGAGATAGCCACAGGCAATCAACATAAAATCATCACAGATATAGAGAGAGATATAGAGATATACTTCAACGATATGGAACTACAGAGGATAGTAGACAACAATTTATCAAATGCCATCAAATTCGCCAAAAAAGGTAGCGACATAGTAGTCACTCTCAAAAAATGTGATGCTATACTACTGAAGTTTATCACAAACTCCAAAAAAATAACGGATATCAAGAGGATATTTGAGCCATACCATCGTGAAGCATCCACGGCGATAGGCTTCGGTCTAGGACTAGAGATAGTAGGACAGATATGTGAAAAAAACAGTGTCAATATATCTGTAGAGTCAGACAGTGAGGTGACTCAGTTTATATACAGATATGCAATATTGTAGATGGAAATCTTGATATTCGCACTATTGTGTCGTTTCTATTTTTAGTGTTTATTTTGCGTTATATTGCAAAGATATGAGATCTATTGACGGTAATAAATATTATACTTAATATATTTTGCTATAATTGAACTATTATATAAATTAAAATGGAAATATTTATGAATTTAGAAGAGTTAGATAAACAGTTTGTTTTGGGTACATATGCTAGGAATTATACAAACTTTGTCAAAGGTGTAGGTTCTACACTTTATGATGACAAAGGGAGTGATTATATAGATTTTGCTAGTGGCATAGGGGTCAATAGTGTAGGACATGGCAATCCGCAACTCACAAAAGCCATATGTGAACAGGCTGGAAAGATCATACATATATCAAACCTACAAGTGATAGAACCACAGGTGAAATTGGCTCAGCGAATAGTGGAACTCAGCGGATATGATATGGCTATCTTCTTTGCCAACTCTGGTGCAGAGGCAAACGAGGGTGCTATAAAGATCGCTAGAAAGTATGGTGAGACAAAATTTGACAACAAGAGATACAAGGTGATCACGCTAGAACATTCGTTTCATGGGCGTACTATCACTACAGTCAAAGCGACAGGTCAAGAGAGCTTTCATACGGCTAATTTCTCTCCATATCCAGATGGATTTAGTTATGTGAAGTCTATAGCGGATCTCTACGGTAGTATAGATGATGAGACAGTAGCAGTACTGATAGAGCTGGTGCAAGGTGAGGGTGGTGTGGAACCATTCGATAGGGATGAGATACAAAGGCTCGCAAAATATCTCAAAGATAATGATATCCTGCTTATAGTAGATGAGGTGCAGACAGGGGTCTATAGGACAGGTCAATTTCTAGCTTCAAATCTATATGATATAGAGCCAGATATCGTCACACTAGCCAAGGGGCTTGGTGGCGGTCTGCCTATAGGTGCGGTGATGACTAGCTACAAAGATATCTTTGTAGCAGGAGACCATGGTAGTACATTTGGTGGCAACTATCTCAGCACTACGGCTGGATTGAGTGTATTGTCTATATTGTCAGAGATGGATGGTAGTGGAGAACTAAAAGAGAGACTCATATATTTTGAAGAAAAACTCAAAAATATAGCTGATAAATATCAAAATATTTTTGACAGAGAGGTTGGAATAGGCTTCATGCGTGGCTTAAGAGCGAAAGATGCTCAAACTGTTACAAATATACTCAATGCTACTATAAATCATGGGCTTATAGTGTTAAAGGCAGGACGCAATACAGTTCGTTTTTTGCCAAGTATGACTATCACAAAGGATGAGATCGATGAAGGGTTCAAGAGATTTGAAAAAGCACTCAATAGTATCTAGTCTCCTGTTGGTAGCAACAGTAGGGACTATGCTACACTCTGATGAGTTGGCTCAACTGCTCTCCAAAGAGAAGCAAGATATCTTCAGATATCAAGAGTCGTCCAACACTCTACAGAGTGATATGCTTCAGAGAAGCTGGATACAGCCTATCAGACTACAGTATAGAAAAAATTATACTACACAATTTGTCGGTGATACTATAAACACAAGCAACTATAGCATAATGATAGATCAGCCTATATTTAAATCAGGTGGTATATTCTACTCCATCAAGTATGCTGATGCCCTCAGAGGAGCAAATGCCACACAGATCCAGATCCGCAAGAGAGAGATGATAGGAAATGCTGTCAATATACTCTACAACTTCAAGAAGATCAAGCTACAGCAAGAGAAGTTGAGACTACTCATAAAAAATGACGAGATAGATATCAAACTCAAAAGTGATAGCTATGAGGCAGGTATACTAGATAGTAGCTTCCTAGATCAGGCCATCATTAAGCGAAATAGAGATGAGACGGATCTTTTGGTACTTGAGCTACAGCTTGAAAAGTTCAAAAGTGATTTTGCATTTTTGAGTGACAAAGACCCAGATAGATTGAAGTTGCCAAACCTTAAACTCATAGGGGAAAAAGAGTACAAAGATGAGCATTTGGCATTGAAGGGAGATAAGCTAATAGCCAAAGAAAAGGGCTACCTCAGCAAAATGACTTGGGCGAAGTATCTACCAGAGCTATCTGTACAGGGTCAATATATCAAAGGTGACTTAAATCCTCTATTTGCCAATCCAAACCTGAGAGATGAGTATACTAACTATAGTGTAACCGTAAGTGTACCTATCAATATCAACTCACTGACGGATGTGGAGGCGAGTAAGGTCGCTTATATGGAGGCATCTACACAGGTGATAGATCAGAAAAAAAGAGTAGGTTTGGAGTATCAAACTACGCTAAACAACTTGAGGATTATCAACAAAAAGATAGCATTAGATCATAAAGATGAGAAGCTATATCAGCGACTTTATAGTGTCACAAAAAATCTTGAGATAGCAGGTGAAAAGACATCATACGAGACTGAGCTAATGCACAACTCGCTCATGACAAAAAAGCTAGATCAACAGATACACAAGATAGATAAACAACTACAGCTACTCTCGCTATATATCAAGGTAAATGATGTATTTTAGTGATTACATGAATGAGTGGCTATATGGAGAGGATGGCTACTACAAAGAGTTTAAAGCCATAGGCAAAGAGGGAGACTTCTATACCGCAGTAAGTACGACACCATTTTTTGGTGCTTCTATAGCGAACTATCTATACAAGAAGATAGAGTCAGGCGAGATAGCGAGAGATACTCTCCTAGTAGAGATAGGGGCCCATCAAGGTCATCTGCTAGGTGACATGATACAGTGGCTATATAGCTGCGATCCATCATTGGTCGAAAGTATGCGTTTTGTTATAGTGGAGAGGCAACCAGAGGTACAAGAGGCTCAAAGAGAGTACTTCAAGGAGAGATTTGGAGATGATGTCCAGATAGAGCAGTATTTTTCTCTCAGTGAATTGAATGAGCCATATGCTTTTGTCGTATCCAATGAGATTTTTGATGCTTTCCCTTGTGAGCTGATCAAGGATGACGAGATAGCAGTAGTGGAGGATGATACCATCAGATGGGAGAAAGCCCCACTGTCTCTACTAGAGAAGGTGTCTCCATATCGTCAGATCAAGGGCGAAGTGGCAGTAGGATATAGAGAGTTTGCTTCAGAGGTGGCAGGTAGTTTTGATAAGTGCGATTTCGTATCGTTTGATTATGGTGAGAAGTATGTGAGAAATGACTTCTCTATCCGCATATATAAGAGACACGAGACTCTACCATTCTTTGACGAGGGGGTGAGATTGGCTGATGAGTTCAAAAAGAGTGATATCACATACGATGTCAACTTCCAAGATGTCATAGATAGCTTCATATCAGTTGGCTTTGAGATGGAGTATTATGAGACACAAGCTAGAGCATTGATACGCTTTGGGTTGATAGATATGCTAGAGGATTTCGCTAAGCAAACTACAGAGTCGATATATCTTCGAGAGATAGACAAGGTCAAGACACTGATATCACCTACGATTATGGGCGATAAATTTAAATTGATACATTTCAAAAAATAGGACAAGGATTGTGAAATGGCAGAGGTAGAGATAGAGAGAAAATTTCTTTTAAGACCATGTACACCTAAGAAGTTTTTAGGTGATTTGGGTGTGATATATACAAAGTACTCTATGCAACAGTACTATATTTCTACAGAAAAATACCCAAATATAAGATATAGAAAGAAAAATAATTATTTTTACAAAACTATAAAGAGTGGTGCTGGTCTAGTCAGACAAGAGGATGAGTCTCTAGTCTCACAAGAGGAGTTTTTGAAGTATATAGATCGGCACAATGGAAGAATCATAGAGAAGGATCGTTTTGTATTCACATATGATAGCATCACATATGAGCTAGATATATTCAAGAAAGATCTGAGGGGACTCTGCTATCTGGAGATAGAGTTTTCTGATGAATTACTAGCAAGAGAGTTTGAGCTACCAGAGGTCTTTTCGTTGCTCAATATAGCAGAGGTGACAGAAGATAGTAGATTTAACAATGTGTCGTTGAGTATACCAGGATGTATACCATCACTCCATACAGACTTGGAAAAATTGAACAGGAAGATGAAGTTGGTATTGCCAAAAGTTTTAAATACATATCCTATACCTATAGAGCCATTTGAGTCTACAGAGACAGCCATATTGGCTATGCTACAAAACAAAGCCCAAAAGATAGAGGAGTGTCGCAAAGCACTATTGGATGAGCCAAATAGCTTCGATAAGCTTTATGAGTTTTGGATATCAATGAGAAAGACTAAGGCTATGCTAGAGGAGTTTAGAGAGTTTTTTGATGCCACTTGGATAGATAGACATTTGCAAAATATCTCTCAGCTGATGGCACAAACAAATGCAAAAAGAGATCTAGGTACATTTCTTATCGATATAGAAAACTATAGAGATCTACTCTCAAACAAGCGATCGGAATATCTAGATCAAATCATAGATATCCTAAGAGACAAATATGATGAGTATGAGGCCAAAACGACAGGCTTGGCAAATAGTGAACTACTCATATACGAGATATCAGCACTAGAGAAACCAAAAATCTATAAATGTACAGATAGTAAAGCACTTCAACAGCCTGTCGTCATCACTGTGATGAAAATATTGCAAAATCGTATAGAAAATATAATGATTGATAGTAAAAATGTCGATGAATTTACTAGCTCAAATGGACACTATCATCTTCGTGTGCAGTTCAAAAAGCTCTGTTGTATCATAGAGGATACAGAAACTTTCATCATCAACAATAAATATACTGACGCTATAGCTATGGTCAAAAACATAGAGAGTCTACTAGGTGAGTATCACAACTTGCAGTTTCAGAGAGTCTTTTTGGTATCGCTTGTGAACGATATGGACGAAGAGAGTGTAAAGATGAATAAAACTATCAAAAAATTGAGAAAATTGATAGCCATCAAAGAGTTAGACAATAAGACTATATTTGAAAAGGCTCTTAAGCTATTTATGGATGAAAATAAAACTCTAAAGCAACTTTTTAGATACTAGAGTTTTCGCAAAGCTTGGCAGTGATGGACATGGTGCTTTAGCTCCGTAAATTGAGGAGAGGTCAAAGCCATCGTTTCTGACGAGATCAAAAAAAGGAGAGTGATGATAACCGTAATAGTAAATGGGGAGAGTAGAGAGTTACCAGAGGGTATAAGACTATCATCCCTGATGGGTCAACTCAATATAAAAGTCAAGGTGATGGCAGCTGCTATCAATATGGAGGTTGTCAAAAAGAGCGACTGGGACGATAGAGTATTGGTGGATGGTGATAAGCTCGAATTGTTACACTTCGTCGGTGGTGGATGATGATACCATGCTGATACTAGATCAGAATATATGAGATGAGGGTAATTCTACTAGAGGATGAGATAATGCTACAGAGTGCAATAGTAGAGTATCTATCCGATACAGGCTATGATGTCGATGCGTACGAAGATGGAAAAGATGCATATGATGCTATCACCACTACTAGCTACGACCTCTTTATATTTGATATCAATACTCCCACCATAGACGGATTGGATCTGCTTGAAAAGCTACAGAGGGAGAAGATATACGCACCGACTATATTTATATCAGCCATCACAAAGATAGAGCAGATTTCAAAAGCGTATGAGCTGGGGTGTTACGACTATATCAAAAAGCCATTTCATCTCAAAGAGCTGACTCTACATATAGATAGATTGTTAAAAATAGCAAATATCAAGTCAAAAAGCATAGTCAAGATAAGTAAAATGTATATTTATGATTTGGAAAATTCCAAACTACACTTTGATGGCATAGAGCAGACATTGACTCAGAAGCAGTCTCAGATCATCAACTTATTTGCATCCAATATCAATAGTGTAGTAAGCTTCGATATGCTAAAGCACTATGTATGGAATGATAATGATGTGGATAATGCAACTATCAGAGCCGAGATACATCGAGTGAAACAGGTGTTGAAAGAGGATTTAATACAGGGCATTAAAGGTGTAGGATACAAATTGACAAAGATTATTTAACGATATAAGCTTAATCTCTAAGCAAAAAAAAGTTATAATCCTATCAAATAATAAGCGAACATAGAGAGGATGTGTAAATGGAAGGTGTATTTACTTATATAGGTGCTTTAACAGGGCATGGCAATGGGATGGTGATTGGTCACCTTATTTTGGTAGTAGCTATCATTATGTTGACAGTGAAGTTTTCTACTAAAAATATGAGGGCTGTGCCTGGAAACATGCAAAATATAATGGAAGCATATCTTGGTGGCGTTATAGCTATGGGTCAGGATGTGATCGGTGAAGAGCTGGCAAGGAAATATCTGCCACTAGTCGCAACTATCGGAATATTTGTATTAATATCTAACTTGATAGGTATCATTCCAGGATTTGAGTCCCCTACATCAAACATAAATATCACTCTGCCTTTGGCACTATTGGTATTTTTCTACTACAACTTTGAGGGCATTAGAGAAAATGGAGTAGTACACTACTTTGCCCACTTCGCAGGTCCTGTGAAAGTTTTGGCTCCATTGATGTTCCCTATAGAGATAGTATCTCACCTCTCTAGGATCATCTCACTCTCTTTCCGTCTCTTTGGAAACATCAAGGGTGATGATCTTTTTCTATGGGTACTATTGATGTTGGTGCCTTGGTTTGCTCCACTACCAGGATATCTACTATTGACATTTTCTGCTCTATTGCAGACATTTGTATTTATGATATTGACATATGTCTATTTGGCAGGTGCAGTAGCTATGGAAGATGAACATGACAAGGCTCACGAGCCAGCTCATGCATAGATAAGAGTAACACACTTATATGAGACTACAGATATCTACTCTGGCTAGATTGATTAGCTTTCTATTGGGTGTCGCATGGGCTTTTGCCCTGCTTGGCATTTTTCTTTCATTTTTATTGTACTTCAAATTAAGTATTGCAAAAGCACTACTATTTGCTCTACTTGGTGCTATCCCTGGACTTCTCTTTGTGGTGATACTAGAGTATATTTTTGTAGGTCTACAGAAATTTGAAGAGATGCAGAGGCAGACTAGGCTCTTAGAAGAGATAGTAGACAGAAATAGAAGAGATGATTTACTACGCGATTAGTGATCCATCTACACTCAATTTTGATGATCTAGATAGTGATCTGGATCGTTTCTCCCAAAAAGCCACCATTATCACATATAGAGACAAATCAAACATAGATTATCCGAAAAATGCCAAAATATTCATAGAGAGATCGAGAGAGTATAATTTTGATATGATACTCTTGCACTCTGACTATGTATTGGCAGATGAGCTAAAAGCCGATGGTATTCATCTCGCTAGCCATCAATTTGCCGACATATCTAGTGCCAAATCATTGGGATTGTTCGTAATCATTAGTTGTCACAGTGTGGAAGAGGCTATAGTAGCAGAGGAGTTTGGTGCAGACATGATAACATATAGTCCTATATTCGCCACAGTAAACAAAGGCGACCCTATAGGCGTAGAGTCTATAGCAAAGCTACAGAAGATGGTATCTATACCTATCATTGCACTTGGTGGTATCCTCACACAAGATCAGGTAGATGCTTGTGAACTCTCTGGAGCATCAGGATTTGCATCCATTAGGTTCTTTGGCTCACCCTATTTGGTATGAGCGGTACTAGGTTAACTCATCATTTACGAATATTTGATATAGTTACACAGTCAATACACACT
The DNA here is from genome assembly GCA_015488875.1 of Campylobacterota bacterium. Lineage (GTDB taxonomy): Bacteria > Campylobacterota > Campylobacteria > Campylobacterales > Sulfurovaceae > SZUA-451. Next base: position 10,875 of record WFMX01000192.1, read on the forward strand.
ATTTTGATTACAATACTTTAAAATATATCTTAAAAGGATAGATTATTATGTTTAGAATTTTTCAAATTATAGCTTTGATGGGTTCACTTCTTTTTGGTAGTGGCTTTAGCTTGGCATCACATAAGAGTACATTTTTGAAGCCTGAAGAGGCATTCAAAGTTTCGACCACGAAGAGAGACAGCCTCATAGAGACTACTATCACGCTCGGTGATAAGATACATATTTATGACAAGTCGCTCAAATTTAGTGTCGTAGAGCCAAAGCTTTTGGAGATCACAGATGTCAAAAAGCCAGCTCCGCATATGGTAGATGGCGAGGAGGTCTACTCAGGCACTGTCGTGATAACTATACCTAGCAATTCTATAGAGTCCAAGATAGATGGTGACTATAGGCTAGCAGTAGAGTTTGAGGGCTGTTCGGATGCTGGTATCTGCTATCAGCCACAAAAAAGGATATTTGATATAGCTCATTCAGCTCCCAAAGAGGATGCTCAAAAAGCAAATACCCAAAATAAAAAAGATTTGAAAAAAGTTGCATCCAAAGAGAGGATTATTGATCAAAAAGATCAGAAGATATTAGATGCGAGCGACAAGTCTGTTTTTGACAAGATAAGTTCACTGACAAATGAGGGCAACACAGCGAAGATAGAAGGTATTTTAAGTAGTGAGAGTTCATTTTTTGTTATATTGGTATTTTTCATATTTGGTCTACTCTTATCTCTGACACCTTGCATATTTCCGATGATACCTATACTATCGTCTATCATTGTATCACAGTCAAGTGACGGTAAGACTAGTACAAGCAAGGCATTTTTTACATCCTTGATATATGTACTCTCTATGGCTATCACATATACTGTAGTTGGTTTGATAGCTGGACTATTGGGTGCTGACATACAGAGTGCTATGCAGAACCCTTGGGTACTTACACTATTTGCTGGTATGTTTGTAGCATTGGCATTTTCACTCTTTGGATATTATGAGATCGGATTGCCACAATCCATACAGAGCAAACTCACAAAAGTGAGTGATGATGCACAGAGCAAGGGTGTATTTGGTACAGTCATCATGGGTCTGCTATCTGCATTGATAGTCGGACCTTGTGTAGCTCCTCCATTGGGTGGTGCTATACTATTCATATCTCACACTGGTGATGCACTACTTGGTGGCACAGCACTCTTTGTGATGAGTATGGGTATGGGTATGCCTCTACTGCTTGTCGGTGTAGGTGCTGGTAAGTTTATGCCAAAACCTGGTGGATGGATGAGCAAAGTCTCGCAAGTGTTTGGTATCATGATGCTAGGGTTGGCTATATTTATGTTGGCAAGGATACTTCCAGATGGTATCACACTTATATTATGGGCTATGTTGTTCATAGGCACTGCACTATACATGGGGCTTCTAAATGGCAAAAATCCATCTACTATTATTGGATATCTGAGTAAGTTATTTGCTATACTATCACTGCTGTATGGTATATCACTCTTCATAGGTAGCGTAAGTGGTGCTACATCCATGATGAGACCTTTTGATAGATTTATAACATACGATGGCACAGTGGTCGATGAGATATTGGAGAAAGTAAAAAGTCACAAGGGTTACAGTATAGATAGGTTAGAGCAAGAGGTAAAAGCCTCCACCAAGCCAGTCGTGGTTGATTTCGGAAAAGCCTCATGTACTGCATGTCTGGAGCTAGAAGAGATGACATTCCCAGATCCATCAGTACAAAAGGAGTTGAAGAACTTTACCTTTATAAAGATAGATTTGACAGACAATACAGATGATGATAAGGCACTACTGGCAAAGTATGAGCTATTTGGTACGCCAAATATCATATTTTTCGGCAAAGACAATAGCTATAAGTCAGAAAATACACTTACAGGATTTGTAGAGCCTGAGAAATTTGCCAAACATTTGAGAGAGATATCATCTAAGTGATAGCCATAGATCTAGGTTCAAATACTCTGCGTTTTGTTGAGTTTGACTGCAAGAGTAGAGAGTTTGGTAGATCATATGAGAAGATGGTCAAGACCGCTGATGGCTTGACTCATAGCGGTATCATTGGTCGTGAAGCATATCGTAGGATTGTGGATACTATATTAGATGCACAAAAGGTGTTTGATTTCTCTGCACATGAGGTATTAGCAGTCACTACTGAAGCTATGCGTAGAGCTACAAATAGTAATGAAATTTTGTCAGATGTATATAGGGATACAGGTATCAGCTTTGATATCATATCAGGAGAAAGAGAGGCTCTTTTGACGCTAGAGGCAGTCAAATATAGACTCGAACTCTTGGGTATAGATGGCTCATTTGTCGTCTTGGATATAGGCGGTGCATCTACCGAAGTGATATTTTGTTATGCTGACGAGATCGTAACTGAGAGCTTCCCCGTAGGCATAGTGACAACTACACAGAGATATAAAACTCTTGATGAGATAGGCAACTCTATATCTAAAGATATGAGAGATATAGATAAATTTGTAAAGAACACTTATGACAAATATGGTGTTGTAGATAGTTTCGTAGCTACCGCAGGCACGCCTACTACTATAGCAGCGATGAAATTGGGACAAAAATATGACGACTATAGACCAGAAACGATCAATGGAACTCTTCTATCCGTAGAGGATTTGGATAGAGAGTTGAAGTATCTTTTGTCCCTGTCAGCAAAGGAGAGAGAGATGCTCGTAGGAGTCGGAAGAGATGATCTCATATCTGCTGGTATATTGATATATAGAGAGCTATTTGAGATTATCGGACTAGGGTCATGTATAGTGATAGATGATGGTTTGAGAGAGGGAGTAGCACTACAAAGTTGCAAATAGGAGATAAGAGTCCCTACAATTGCGATATTTAATACCTCTTTCATTAGATATTTGCTATTATATCTTTTTTATCTCATAGACCTTTTTACAAGAAGGCAGAAAACAAGAGGAGCTACTATCACTCGTAGATTATTGAAGTTTGGATCAGTTGGTGCATTGGGTACAGTGACCAATTTGACTATATATAGCTCACTTATTTTTATGAATGTCAACTACAATATAGCCTCTATATCTGCATTTATGGTAGCTGTCACGCAAAACTTCACGCTCAACAAGAGATGGACCTTCAGCGACCATGACAGAGATATCAAAAATAGATTTTTAAAGTACCTTATACTCAACTTTTTAAGTTTTTTATTGAACTTAGCTATACTCAATCTAGTGATACACTATTTTGGTACTGATAAGCTCACTCAGATTGTGGCTCAAGTGTTAGGTATAGCAGGTGCGATGGTGACCAATTTTGCAGGTAGTCACATAGTAGTATTTGGTACAGTAGGAGAAAACAATAGATGAAAAATGGTGTAGTAATCATACCCACATATAATGAGATAGAAAATATAGAGAGTATCATAGATAAGGTCTTTGCACTTGATCTAGGACTAGATATACTTATAGTCGATGACAACTCACCAGACAAGACCTATGAGATGGTGCAAGGTCTTATAGATAACCGATATCCAGATAGACTACACTTGATGATCAGAGAGAAAAAAGCTGGATTGGGCAAAGCATATATAGCAGGATTCAAGTGGGCATTGACTCACGACAAACACTACAGCTGCATCATAGAGATGGATGCAGATCTTTCGCACAATCCAAAGTACTTACCGATATTTATGGATGAGATAGATAGTTATGATCTCATCATAGGCAGTAGATATGTCAAGGGTGGAGGGGCTACTAATTGGCCACTATTTAGAAAAGCCATCAGTTATGGTGGTAGCTTCTACTCTAGGATGATATTGGGTGTCAAGATCATGGATATCACAGGAGGGTTTAAGTGTTTTAGGAGAGAGGTTCTTGAAGCTATAGACTTGGGCAATATCATCACTACAGGCTACTCATTTCAAATAGAGATGAACTACAAAGCGACGCTCAAAGGCTTCAAGATCAAAGAAGTTCCCATCGTATTTGAAGAGAGGATAGCAGGCAAGTCTAAGATGACAAAGAAAGTATTTGTAGAGGCATTGGGTAAGGTGATAACCCTCCGTCTAAATAAAAAAGAGATACTTAGAGAGGAATGATGGCTATACGAGAGAGGTTAGTACTCCTACTATTTACACTATTTAACATAGTCACCAACAACTTCATACCATTCTATTCGGATGAGACATATTATTGGTTGTGGTCGAAGAAGTTGGCTCTATCTTACTTCGATCATCCACCAATGGTAGCATATCTCATCAAGATGACTACACTTTTTGGTGATTCGCATATGGAGGTGCGATTGGCTGCGCCACTGCTGATGGCTGGTAGTGCATATATACTCTATAGACTAGCTCACAGAATGTTTGATGAGAAAGTGGCCACTTATACACTCTATATATTTTTGAGTGGTATAGTAGTGCAGGGCGGATACACACTCATAACTCCCGATATACCTCTGATATTTTTCTGGTCACTGACGCTATATTTCACCTATATTTTCATAGAGAGTGGGAGTGGTAAGTATGCTCTACTTGTAGGTATATCGGCAGGTCTATTGCTACTCTCTAAATATACAGGAGTATTATTACTAGTCTCTATAGTGATCTATATATTGTTGTATAAAAGAGAGATACTCAAAGATAGATACTTCTACTATGCACTTGTGCTATGTTTTGTAGTTTTCAGTCCTGTTATATATTGGAATTATATGCATGATTTTCTATCATTCAAATTTCAGCTAGGTCATGGGATAGCTGCGGAGAAAGTATTTAGACCAGATGATCTATGGAAGTTTGTGGGTGCCCAGCTACTACTGTTTCACCCTCTATATCTCATACCACTACTCTACTTCATCATCAAAGATAGGGATATATTTTCAGCCAAAAAGGGCTATCTGCTTGTGCCATTTTTGTTTCCTCTAGGGTTTTTCATATACTTTGCTGCATACAAACATGCCAATGCCCAATGGGCAGCTCCAGCATATCTCAGTGCTACCATACTGTTGGCATACTATTTGGCAAAAAGGGATGCCAAGATGCTCATAGTAGCAGCATCAGTAGTCACGGCTATAGTAGTAGTGATGGTCAAGACTCCGTTGGGCGATGTCATACCTATAGTTCACAACTTCAAGACAAGAGCAGGCAAGATAGACAACCTCAGCAAGGAGATAGAGAAGTTAAATATAGATATTGATAGCTATGACTATATACTATTGGATGATTATCATGATACAGATGTGGCGTATCACTTTGGCAAAACAGAAAATCTACTGGTACTATCTGTAGCTAGATTTTCTAACTTCAACATATGGAGATATGAGGATCACAACATCTCTATGGAGTCACCACTAGAGGAGAAACCAAGGCTAGGAAAAATGATTTATATAGGTATCAACACTCTACACATATATCAGCTTACCAAACTATTGGGTGATCCCAAATCTCTCAGAGTACTCAGGAAGAGTGTAGGCAATAAGAATCTAATCTACTACTTTGTGGAGTATGATAGCTATTGATTATCCACTTTTTCACATTAGTTAGGCTATAATAGCACAAATTATTTAAAAGGATTAGATATGGGTAGAGCGTTTGAGTATCGTAAAGCAGCCAAGATGAAGAGATGGGGTACCATGTCTAGAGTCTTCCCTAAGCTAGGCAAGATTATTACCATGGCAGCAAAAGATGGTGGTGCAGATCCAGAGATGAACCCCAAGCTTCGTACAGCGATCCTCAATGCAAAAGCCCAAAATATGCCAAAGGACAACATAGAGTCTGCTATCAGAAGAGCTAGTGGCAAGGATGCAGCAGATATCAAAGAGATCAGCTATGAGGCAAAGGCTCATCATGGTGTACTACTCTTTATAGATTGTGCTACAGACAACAGCACAAGAACTATAGCCAATGTAAAGGCGATACTTACACGAAATGGTGGAGAGTCACTACAGAATGGCTCGCTTGACTTTATGTTTACTAGAAAATCTGTATTTACTTTCGATAAAACAGATGAGATGGATATAGAGGAGCTAGAACTTGATCTGATCGATTATGGTCTAGAGGAGATAGAAGAGGATGTGGAACCACAAGAGAATGATGAGGACAAAGATATCATCAGGATATTTGGTGAGTTCAAATCATTCGGCGAATTATCTCATGCATTAGAAGAGCGAGGAGTAGCTGTCACCAAGGCTGAACTACAAAGGATAGCCAACACTCCTATAGAGCTAAATGATAGCCAGATGGATGAAGTGGATAAGCTGATAGATAAGCTAGAAGAGGACGAAGATGTGCAAGCTGTATATACCAATATAGCATAAATCTTTCTGGATTTCCTCATGAGGAGTATAGTGATTCTATCAGTTCTTAAATCAAAGTCTAGATATAGTAGTAGTATATAATGTCTCAAACATAACTAGGAGGACAAGCCTTGAAAAGTACCGTTAAATCTATTTTGAGAAGTGCGGATGAGCTTTTGTCAGACAAGACAAGTAGCCATATAGCTAAGAGAAAAGATAGCTCTGTCGTCCCTCGCCCTGATGGTGAAAAACAGAAGCTTTTAGTGGACTGCACATATATCTATAGTACCAATATCAACACAGGCATACAGAGAGTAGTGAGAAACATCATATATCACATAGATAAATATGTGACGATGAATGATATGGAGCTTGTGGTAGTAGCTCTTGTCAATGGCACATTTATCAAAATAGACAAAGAGAAGATACAGAGCTATAAGCCACTATCCAAATCCTCCAATATCTTGCAACGCATCAAGAGAAAGGCGGAGCTGTATTGGGCATCGTTCAATCAGATAGAGAGGCTTCATGAAGGTGACATACTTTTGATGCTAGACTCTAGCTGGTATCTAAATGTATGGCAAAGTATATCATATGCCAAAGAGAAAGGTGTGACAGTCATAGGTGTGACATATGATCTCATACCTATCTCTCACCCACAATTTTGTGATGAGACACTAGGTAGTGTATTTGACAAATGGTATGGACTTTCTATGCACTACTTCGATGGATATTTGTCTATATCAAAGAGTGTGATGGAGAATTTGAAAGGGTATCTAGTAGGGCAGGGTGCTGATATAGACAGCTACTCTTTTGACTACTTTACTTTGGGGTCTGATTTTGATCAAGCTACCCCAGAAAAGATAATGCCTAGAACCAAATTGAGATCTATATACAAAGATAGAGGCTCCATATATCTCACTGTATCTACCATAGAGCCACGCAAAAATCATAGAGTAGTGTTTCAAGCTATGAAGAAACTATGGAAAGATGGAGTAGATATCTCATGGGTGATAGTAGGTAGAGAGGGGTGGAGAGTAGAAGAGCTTCTCAAAGAGATGAAAAACCACAAAGAATATGGCAAGAGATTTTGGATATTTAATGATCTAGATGATGAGGGTTTGAGATACTGCTATCGTCACTCCAAAGCTCTCATATTTCCATCTATCATAGAAGGATATGGGCTACCTATCATAGAGAGTCTCTACTATGGTTTGCCTGTACTTGCTAGCGATACACCTATACACCGCGAAGTCGGTAAAGACAATATAGACTATTTCAATATTGACAATAGCGAGCCATTAGAGAGGATACTTACTACTATAGAAAATGACACTAGGGAGTTGCACACTGTAGATATGGGCAGTATCTCTATCCCTACTTGGGATGAGAGTGCTAGAGAGTTGCTAGAGAAATCTATCCACTTAGCAGATATAAATAACAGTAAGAGGTGATTATGAGAGTATTGATAACAGGCATTAACGGCTTTACAGGTATACACTTGGAGAGATATTTGACAGAGAAAGGCTATGATGTCTATGGTACAGTAATAAGTGAACCACAAAAAAGCAAGCATCTACAGTGCGATATCACAAAGAGAGATGATATAGATCTAGTGATGAGAGAGGTGGTGCCAGAGTTTGTCATACATACAGCAGGTTTGGCTCATGTGACCGCCAACCATGCTTCACTTATATATGATGTCAATGTCATAGGGAGCGAAAATCTATTGCAATCACTCATAGATAATGACATCAAGCCCAAAAAGGTGATAATGGCAAGTAGCGCCACCGTATATGGCAATCAAGGTATAGAGGTGCTAGATGAGTCCATGATACCAAGACCTGTCAATCACTATGGGTGTAGTAAGCTAGCCATGGAGCATATGTCAGCTAATTTCTTCGATGATTTTGATATAGTATTGGCTAGACCATTCAACTATACAGGTGCAGGTCAAGATATAGGTTTCCTCATACCAAAGATAGTATCGCATTACCAAGAGGCTAAAAAAGAGATAGAGCTAGGCAATCTACATGTAGCTAGAGAGTTTAATGATGTCAGAGATATATGTCGTATATATGAGAAGCTAATGCTCTCAGATGCTAGATCGGAGACAGTCAATATCTGCACAGGAGTAGCCATACCTCTACTTCAAGTAATAGATGTGATGAATGAATTGTCAGGCTATGAGATGGATGTGACTATCAATCCAGCATTTGTGAGAGCCAACGAAATACACACGCTCAAAGGTTCTACCAAGCATCTCAAGGAACTCATAGATGTTGAACCACAATACACAATCACGGATACTCTCAAAGAGAAATTTTTGCAAAGTGAAGTTTAATTGCAGTTGGGTTTTGGTGTCACATTTCTCTCTGATCGCATAGAACATGGTAGATTGGATGGCATAGGGGTATACACTAAGTCGTTATGGGATGGACTAAAAAGTAGTAAAAACCTCCACCCACTTAGCTTTAGCACTCAAGCAAGGATAGAGAAGAGTCAAGAGTTTTTGAACCACCACATCGACTCTACACCTACCCCATACCCTATACATAGTGGCATATCATCTCTACTCAATGCCCCATTGGGCGAGTTAAGAGAGTATGAGAAGAGTATAGATCTCTTTTTCGCCCCAGATCACCACATACCCTTCCTTAGAGATACCCCTGTAGTGGCTTCGGTGATGGATATCATACCATTTATACATCCAGAGTGGGCATCAGGCAAGCTTAGAGCCGTGAAAAACTTCGCATTCAAAAGAGCAGTCAAGTCAGCAGACCATATCATCACTATATCCCAACACAGCAAGCAAGATATCATCAACCATTTCGAGATAGATGAGCATAAGATATCTACTGTTCCATTGGGTGTGGATAGTAGATTTTTTATCCGTGCAGATGAGTCAAGCATAGAGAGTGTCAAGTCTAAATATGGCATAGATAGAGAGTTTTTCTTGTCGGTAGGTACATTGCAACCACGCAAAAATATACTTAGAACCATAGAGGCTTTCAGGAGATTGCCAAAGCTACACAGGGACGATAGCATGTTGGTCATAGTGGGTCAAGATGGCTGGGGTTCTGATGAACTTGCTATCTCTATCAAAAAGATGAAAGAAGATGGCGATGGTATATGGCTCTCTTATCTCCCGCAAGATGAAGTATATGCCCTTATGCAGTCAGCTAGTGCCATAGTCTATCCATCACTATATGAGGGCTTTGGGCTACCTATAGTAGAGGGGTTTGCATCGCAGACACCTGTCATCACCTCTACTACCACCTCTATGCCAGAGGTAGCAGGAGACGCTGCTATCTTGGTAGATCCATACTCCACAGAGGAGATATCCAAGGCTATGGAGCAAATATTGGACAGTAGTGAGTTGTCTCAAGAGCTTATAGCTAAAGGATTAGAAAAGGTCAGGGAGTATAGTTGGGAGATATCTACCCAACGACACTTGGAAATTTTCAGAAAGATAAATGTAATGTGATTTCATTGCTATAGTGGAGACTGCGATAGCTAGGAAAAATATCTTCTAACAAATAAAAAATATTCAATAGAATATCAGATAGTTTCTGTCATAATTAACCCTAGTAAGCAAAATAAAATATAGGAGTGGCATATGAGACAGTATGAATCATATAGATGTAACAAATGTGGTAATGTAGTAGAGGTACAGAGTGTAGGTGGTGGTGAACTTCATTGTTGTGGTGAAGCTATGGAAATGATCACGACCAATCTGACACTAGTCAACCTCATGAAGGCATTTGCAGGAGAGAGTCAAGCTCGCAACAAATATGAGTATTTTGCAAAAGTGGCACAAAAAGAGGGATATAGAGATATAGCCGAACACTTCCAAAGAGCAGCCAACAATGAAAAGCAACATGCCAAACTAGAGCTAGCCCTACATAATCGTATAGCCAATGAGAGTGAAGATAGTTTCGGTAATACAGCAGCAAACTTACAATCTGCCATAGATGGTGAGAGCTATGAAAACACTACCATGTATCCTGACTTTGCAAATATCGCCAAAGAAGATGGAGAGAAAGAAGCAGCAAGGCTTTTTGATGGTATCGGCAAGGTCGAGATAGAGCATGAAAAAATGTACAGAATGCTACTAGAGAGACTAGAAGCTGGTATGGAGCATTTGAGCGATGATGACGAAGAGGCGTGGATATGCGAAGTATGCGGACATATACACTATGGCAAAAAAGCCCTCAAAGTATGCCCAGTCTGCAAACACCCAGAAGAGTACCAGTCGAGACTAAATAGCAAAAAGTAGCTTTCCTATCCTATGAGCTCACTACATAGATCAAATCTATTGTGGGTCATTAGGTGGACTTTGCCATGCAGTGACATCATCTCATCAAATATCCTCTTAGATAGTGCGAAACCGACCTCTTGTTCTCTATCTTCTCCATCCATCTTCGCTAGATTCATCTCATCTATGATATCTTTGGGTACTGATATACCTGGTACATTGTCGTCTATGAATGTGGCAGTCCTAGCACGGACTATGGGAAATTGACCTATTATCAATCTAGCATTTTTGGCTGTATCTCTCACACTCATACTCTTTGCCTCTTCAAAAAGCTCTAACAACTCTTTGGCATTGTCTACATCATAGATAGGCTGAGTGATGATGGCTCTTGCTCCATAGTCGAGTTTTTTTATGATCCTCTTTTGTAGACTCTTCATATTTCTAGCGTATGAGTTGGTCACAGCAAATGGATAGATGGGTTTTGGGGCAGGATTTAGAGTCTTGTTGCTATAGTCTACACCGTTGTTGAGATGGTATATGATACTTAGCAGTAGTGTCGAGTCCCTCTCCAATACACCTTTGACCTCTGGCTGATCTGAAAATTTGGCAGGATCACCAGTGAGAGCCAATATGCATCGCACATCAAAATCATTCGCACCGAGCAATGAAGACTGTAGAGATAGTTTGTTTTTGTCTCTCATACTCATAGTCGCTATGACAGGCTTGTCAAATTCTTGTTGGAGTTTGATAGCAGATAGTATGCCTGACATCTTGAGCTTTGCTAGTGGATTGTCTGTGACGCTAAAGCCTGTTATCTTATCTTTGACACCGCTTTTTGATATAGAGGTGATGATACTCTCAAGAGAAGCACCGTGTGGAGGATTTACCTCTACTGTTATGTATGGTTTATCACTACATAGTGTTTGACAAAATTGATCGAACATAAATAACTCTCTTTTATTAGTAATTTTGGTTATAATCTTATCCAATTTTACCCAAATAGAAGGATAGGTTATGAAATTAGCAGTATTTGATTTTGATTCTACATTGATGGATGGTGAGACTATAGATTTTTTGGCAGCCCCACTTGGACTAGAGGAGAGGGTAGCGTCTATCACCAAAAGAGCGATGGGTGGCGAGCTTGACTTTTTCAAATCATTGGTAGAGAGAGTATCTCTACTAGAGGGTTTGCCTGTCGCTAGAGTAGATGAGATATGTAGTGATTTGCCTATGATGAATGGTGCTAGCGAAGTGGTATCAGGATTGAAAGATAGAGGATACAAAGTAGTATGCTTTTCAGGAGGCTTTCGCAATGCCACTTCAGTAGCTAGCAGACGACTAGGCATAGATGCAGACTTTTCAAATATATTACATAGTGAAGATGGCATACTTACTGGCAAAGTAGGTGGTGATATGATGTTTGGTTTTTCAAAAGGTGATATGATAGTAAGGATCCA